>JBCCTE010000127.1:0-7494 GCA_039198915.1 Cyanobacteria bacterium P01_D01_bin.73
ACTGGCGGGAGCAACTGGAGGAGAATCGTATCTTCCGTCCCACCCAGGTCTATACCGGAGCCCACAAGGAGCCTTATATCCCCATTGAGGAGCGGTCTTGATCGGTTTCTGTTGAGATCTGTTAAAGCACCTCTCCCTGTTCGCCCACTTCTAGCCCCTGTCCTATGAGCGTTTCCGCAAAGTCCAACAGTAAGCAGCAGTTTTCGGTGTTGCTTGATCCCAAGCTAATTGAAGAAGTGATGAAATACACCGAAACGCCGGGAGATGCGGTGGAGGATGGACTGCGGCTATGGCTGGCGCAACAGAAGGGGGAACAGCCGGCTCAATTTACTGCTCGCACTGAGATTGTTGAGCGATCGCCCATGAATCGGATGCCTAGACGACGGCAATCAGTGGTGCCGTCTCCCCAGGATTATCCGCCGCTGGCAAAACCGCGATCGCAAACGGGAGCGATTACCCCCGCTGCTCGCCAAAATCGTTCTTTGGATCTAGCTCCCAGTTCCCCACCGCCAGAGTCAGGACAATTGCGCAAGGCTTTCTCGCGCCCCAACATGCCCCATAAGGATCAGATCCCTCCCCGCCGCCGTATTGATCATTTGCCAGTCGATGAGCGACGCTCTAGCAATGATGATGAAACTGGCTGGTTGGTTTAGCTAACCGTAGTGGTGCGACTTAATGGTGATGATGGCTAGATGGAGATAATCTGTGAGCTCTCTCGTGCCCATGACTTACCAACGTTGCTTGCTATAGTGAGCGCGTCCATACTTTTCATGATGTTTTCGGACTAACAAGAGAGACAGGTCGCAGCACAAGGGGGTCATTGCTGATCCCTATCTAACCGTCATCACCATTACGCCGAACCACTACCGAATTTCTTTGCCGGGAATGTATCGCCAATGCGCAGTGTGATGCACCAGTTTCTGGGAAGCCCATGGCTGTGTCTTGTAAGGCGAACGCATTGTACTGGGGGAACAAAATTGAGATATTAGACGCGTGAATAACACGTTCAGGATTTTAAGTAAGTCGACCGTTATGGAGCTGGTGAATATTAGGCGATCGCCGTAGTAGCATCAGCGAAAGAATCAGTGTTTGAACGATTAACCGCCTCACCGTTGGGGGCACTATTCCCTTGAACGCTGGCTCCGGCATCTTCAATTTCGTCGCTATCCTTTCCCATCGCCTGCTGTTCAATGGCGCTAGCTAACTTCAATGCCCGCAACGCCTGGCTGCCGCCCACTGACGGTTCCGTATGACCGCGAACACAGCTGGCAAAATGCTCCAGTTCCGCGTGGAGGGGTTCAATATTGCTGGTGTAAACCTTTTCGATTAGCCCATCCTGGCGATACAGCACCTGACCGTGGTCCGTTGAGCAATTGGCGGTAGTTTGTCGATGGATGAGCATCTCATGGTTAAGGAAATCCGCTTCCACCAGCGAGTTTTTGCAGTGGGCAGCCATGCGGCGAATTTTGCTGTGGGTCACTTTGCTGGCGGTCACCGTAGCGACAACACCATTGGCAAAATCCAGGGTGGCGGTTACGTAATCTAACTGTCCCTGTTCAGATTCGGTGCGACTGGCGCTGCTGCCACTGGCGGCGAGTTTCACTACAGGGGACTGCACCAGATCCAACAGCAAATCGATGTCGTGAATCATTAGGTCCAACACGACGGAAACATCGTTGGCGCGATCGCTATAGGGGCTCATCCGCTGGGCCTCAATCGCCAACATCTCCTCAGTTTTCAGAACATTTTGCAGTTCCTTAAAGGCCGGATTGAATCGTTCAATATGCCCTACTTGCAGGATGCGATTTGCCTCAGCCGCTGCATTCACCAACGATTCCGCTTCGGCAATGCTGGCGGCGATCGGCTTTTCAATCATCACGTGCACCCCCGCTTGCAGACAGGCTAAACCAACCGCATGGTGCAGGCGCGTCGGCACTGCAATGCAAATCGCGTCCACTAGGGGCAGAAGATCGTGGTAATCCTCGAAAAATCTCACCCGATACTTGCTGGCTAAATCTAGCCCCCGCTCAGCACTAACATCAGAAACACCAACAAACTCAACGTCCTTCAGCAGACTTAAAATTCGAGCATGGTGCTGACCCATATTGCCAACGCCGATAACGCCAATGCGAATAAGGTGCGGCGAAGGGGCAACACGATGGGTAGATGGGGAAGTGGAAGAGCCTATTGACACGCTAAGGGCGATGTTGAATGTGACAACTGGGAAACGACCAGGGCGCGTTTCAACTAGACCACGGAAGCTTTACACATGGAATATAGTGCGCCCGCCAAAGCAAAAAACAATAGGGGCTGCCCTACAAATTTGCCCTGGTAATACTTGCCCTGGTCATAAATGCGGAACCTGGATACGAGCCCTAGTCTATGACAATTCGTCTATAACGATCTTTTTAGGTCTATTGGGAACAGGCAGTTAAAGGGGCAATGTAACTCGCAAGAGGGTTTCCGGTCACTGAGGTATGTCGTCAATTAAGTGCCAGACGCCTTACGCAGTCGGGAGTATACGCCCTCCCAAAATAAAAAAGCTAGGGGCTAGATGTCTGGTATTAAAAACTGTCCTTTGCTCATTAGGGTTGAATGTCCACCGACACGGATTGCGGTAATGCTTTGGTTTTCTACGGTTGTGTGGACGGAGAGTGAGCTGGGGCGGTCCATTTCGATGCCCTGTTCAATTTGCCAGTGGTATTCGCCGTCCTTGAGGGGCACTGACTTGTTGGGGTTGGCAGTTGAGATTGAGGTAGAGCTTGCGCCGTACTGGGCTAGATAACCTCCGAGGACGGTGGCGGCGGATCCGGTGGCGGGATCTTCCCTGATGCCAAGGGCGGGAGCATACATGCGCACTCGCCATTGGTCACTGGTTTTGGGGTCCTCGGGATTTTGGGGGGCAATGAGATATAAATGCGCTCCGGGGGTGTTTCCCAGATGCTCCTGCCAGATTGATTGGGAGAGTTGCGATCGCCCCAAAACCTCAAAATCCTTAACGGGCAAAATCAGAAAAGGTAAGCCGCAAGAGCCTACTAAGGGCGGAAATTGTTGGGGGTCAAGAAAGTCGGATTCCGTTAGGCTGGCGGCGGCAGCTAATTTTTCCAGGGGAGCGGGGGCAGGCTCAAAGCTGGGAGCCTGGCTGACCATGAGTTCAGCGTAGACAGGCTGGTTGGGGGTGACGCGGATTTTGACAGGGATAAATCCAACGGTTTCCTCCAGGTAAATCATGGCTTCGTTGCTGGTGGCAGGAACTTCGCCAATTAGGGTCAGTACCGCAGCAGCGCCAATGGTGGGGTGACCGGCAAAGGGGATTTCGCCGGTGGGGGTGAAAATTCGCAAGCGGCGATCAGCGCGAGGAGTGCGGGGAAGCTGAACAAAAACCGTTTCTGACAGGTTAAATTCCTGGGCGATACGCAGCATTTGGTCGTCGGTGATGCTATCGGCTACGGGGAAGACGGCGAGGGGGTTGCCGCCAAAGGGGCGATCGCTGAATACATCGGCGGTATAAAACGGATAAGCCTGATTCGCCATAAATTACGTGGTGCCGGTGATAGGTAGGACCGCTGACTTTTGAGAGGGATTGAAACAGCGTGAGGCTTAAAACAGGGTGTTTTGGAGGGATGGAATTGGTGGACTTTGAGACAACGGCATGGGTTGACCTGGGCTGACTGGCTGGGTCGCGCTACCGTTGGGGGCTGGCTCGAAGAGGTTGGCGTAGATGGGATAGAGCCACTCGGGGAGGCGAGTTTTAGCCTGGTCGATCTTGAAGGTGCTGGGCTGGAAGTAGAGCATGGCGACCATATAAGCGCCCAGGCGATCGCCGGTGCTGGGGTTGGCTTGGATGCGGCTGACTAGCGCGTTGGCACGAAACTGGTCGCGGCTGTCCCAGGGCAGTTTTTGGATGCTGCTGCCGGCTAGGATTTGATACGCTTGCCCGGCAATCTGTTGGAACTGCTGCTGCGCCTGGTGCGGGTGAACCGTTTCCCACGCGTCGGCAATCAGCGATCGCCACTGGCGCACTTGCTCCAGAATTGCTACATCGTCGGGGGCAATGCGCCACAGGTTTAGCGCCCCCGCCAATTGCTGTAGCTGCGGCTGGGTTAGGGCGGGCGGGGTGGACAGCGGTGGGACAGCGGGTCCTGCCAGTTTGGGCGTTGTGGGCTCTTTAGGATCACCAAGGGTTAGGGGAACTAGGCGATCGCTAGGGAGAGGGGAGCGATTAATGGTGTCAACGACCGGGATGGTGGCGGACGGGGAGGACGGGGCGCTGCTGGCGAGGGCGGGAACTTGGGTTTGGGTCCAGTGGGTCACTAAGGTTTCCAGAATCGGGGCGATCGCACGGCTATAGCGGCGACTGTCAAGAAACGGTAACTTATTTGCCTTGGCTTTGACTAGGGCCTGGGCGATCGCCTGGCGACGAGCGGGGGACTGGGTGAGGGCGATCGCCGTTGCGACGTATTCATCGGCGGTGGTGGCGATAATTTCCTGCAAAATCGGCTCGTTTAGCTCCCGCAGCAGGGACGGTGCCTGGCGGAATCGCAGCGCCTCGCCTTCGTACACCACCATGGGCAGGTCCACATCGATGGGATCCAGCAGCGACGTCGCGCCACCATAGGGCAGCGAATCCAGGTACAAATCCCCCTGGCGCAGACACTGACGAATATCCGCCATGCCTGCCATGGGTTGCAGGATAACCAATCGCTCGGGATCGACCCCCGCCGCCTGGAGCTGGGTGGCAAAATCCTGACGGAAGCGATCGCCAGGGTAATGATGCTGCCAGTTGGGATTGTAGGGATAGAGCACCAGACGGCTGTTGGGGATTGCCGCCAGGATTCGGGTCCAGGTTGCCCGCAGCTCCGGCAGCAGTTTATTGAAATTTGCGCCGGAAATTAGCACTACGGTGTTGTCGTCCGCGCCCCAATCTTGTCGTGTGGGGAAGGTTTGGGAGAAGGTTTCCACCTGGGGAGGACGGCTAAAGCAGATGCCGCTGCCGGGGAGGGCGATCGCGGTTTCGTGGTACGCCCCGTAGGATGCCCCTAAGCTGAGCTGCCCGCCAAAGTACAGGTCAACGTTGCGGAAACCGGTGGTGGTGGGGGAGTTGATGGAGGTCACCTGCACCCGCGCCAGCCGGAACGCCGACAGCAGCGTAATGCCGTTGGTGACCATGGTGACGTTGGTGCCAATCCAAAGGATGTCCAAGTCGGCGGTGCGGATGACGTTGACCTGTTCCGGCAGACTGGAGGGCAGGGCGACCATACCTGCTACCTGTTCGCCGCAGTAGTGTTCCATATCGTTGGCGGTGGCGTGCAGGGTGTACAGCACCACTTCGAAGCGATCGCGATCCAAATATTCAAACACCGGCAGCGTCGAAAAACTTTCCGTCCCCGGCAGCCAGTGGTTACGCAGGATGCCGATACGAATTTTGGTGCGACGGCTGGGGCGAGCATTAAAACTCCAATCCAGCGGCTCTGGCTGGGCCGACTCCAGCGCCGTTTCGGTAATCTGGGCGCGATCTCGATAAACCTCCCGTCCGGTGTTTTCAGAAAAATACAGCGGCGTAATGGAGCCGTAGTTCATCAACCGCTGGGCAATTTTCTGCCAGGTCAAGTCGTTGCGGTTGCGCAATACCTGGATACGCAGCGATCGCCACAGCCCCTCGGTGTACTCCCGATAACGCTCCAGCGCCCCCGCTTCACCAAAGTAATCCGGCATATCCAACAGCAGCACCACGTAGCGCGACGCCACCGTATTAAGCTGCGACCAATCCCGATCCAGCCCCGGCAATTGATAGGGATACCGCAGCAGCGTCGCTGCCGTTAGCAGCGCCATTAGCCTCGGCATGTCGTTATCGGGCACCGTCGGCAGCATGGTCAGTAGCCGATTGAGCAGCCCCTCTTCCCCGCTATCCAAAGGCTCATTAAGCAACCCTGAATGGCGCAGCGCTTGGTGCAGGGTGGCATACTCACCGCTCCACAGCTGATCCAGGTTCGCCGCCGCTACACGCACCGATGTGCCCAACTGCAACGCCGGGGTAATCAACCGCTGCCGCAGCGATCGCACCTGGGCTAAAAGCTCGCGATTCTGGGGCGTTTGGCTATAGGCCTTGATGATGGCGATCGCCTGATTTACGTTCGCGGGAGCCGCTCCCCGCGCCAAATTTGACGGATCGTTCACGCCCACAGCCTCCTCCTTTGCAACGCCAACAGCGTCACGATTATTACCGCTATTGCCCTCCGTCGCCATCGGTTTTTGTGATGCTTTAATCTGTGATGCTTTGGTTAATGCATCGGCAACGGTATCCGCCATGGTTGCCCAGGAAAATCGCCGCGATCGCGCCCGCCCTCGCTTAATGAGCGATCGTCGATGGTCATCCCACACCAACCGTTCAAACGCCGTCTTCAGTACCAGCGGATCATCCGGCGGCACAAACAGCGCAGCTTTCCCCGCCACCTCCGGAATCGAACCACAGGGACAGGTCACCACCGGACAGTCACACCCCATCGCCTCCAACAGCGGCAGCCCAAACCCCTCGTACCGCGAGGTATACGCCAAACAGTGCGCTCCCCCATAGGCTGCCACCAACTCCGCCTCGCTTAATTTCAGCGATCGCACATCCAACCCCGTCGCCAACTCCGCCAGCGGCGGCTCCAGCGGCGACCCATCCCCCGTACACACCACCGCGTAGTCAAAGCCCCGCATCCACTCCTGCATGGCTTGAAACACCAGCGCCGAGTTCTTATAACCGTTCACCCCCAGCCGCTCCCCAACCCACAGCACATAGGGTTTGTCCAGCTGATAGCGATCGCGAAACGCCTTGATAGTTTCCGGCGATGGTGGCGAAAATTCCGGCGAAAGTCCACAGTGGGCCACTGTAATCGGCTCCTGCCGCGTTTTTGGAAACAGCTTTTGCAGATCTTTTTTCGTATTTTCAGAAACAACGATATGGGCGATCGCCTGATGAATTGCTCGATGTTTATCCCGCCACATTTGAGCCGTCAGATCAACGCCCATTAGCTCGGGAATCATATCGTGCCCAAAGAAAACACTAGGCGTAGAAACGGGCGTTGTGTAATAGGTTGAAACGAATAAATCTGCCCCAACTTGGTCGCAATATTTTTGAAGTAATTGTCGATCCTCCTCAACGCCAACCTGACCATAAAGGGGAATTTCTAAGGACTGAATCGACTCAAATTTGGGTGCTGTTTTTCCCCGATCCAATAGAACAATGGACTGGGCAAAGGGTTGGGTTGACCAGTGACTTAAGAGCGATCGCCAAACTCGAGCGATGCCGGTATTTCGAATTTGAAAGAAAACACCATCAATTACAATTTTCATCGCTTTCTTTCAGCTAAAAATCCAAAAATACCAACTTAGAAACCTGCTCTAGAAAGCCTTCCCTAAAAGGCTTTTTAAGCTGACAGTAATCGTTGCCCCATTTCCACGGTCAACTGGGCGCATCGCTGCCAGGTAAACTGCTTTGCTCGATTTAAG
>JBCCTE010000128.1:0-7460 GCA_039198915.1 Cyanobacteria bacterium P01_D01_bin.73
GATAAAGATTGGGTTTGGATTATTGATCCATTGGATGGCACGAAGGACTTTATCAATAAAACGGGCGAGTATGCCTTACATATTGCGCTGGTTTATCAGGGGCGTCCCCATCTCTCCGTCGTGGCTTGTCCCGAAGCCGATGTTCTATATTGTGCTGTCCTAGGTTCAGGAACTGTTGCCTATTCTCGGGATGGTTCGTCGCGATCGCCCAAAGTTTCTGAAGTAGATGATTTGAGCCAACTGAAAGTCGTTGTTAGTCGTACCCACCGCGATGATCGCTTCAATCAATTAATTCAAAAGTTGCCGACTGGTGGACAAAAAGCAGTGGGTAGCGTGGGTGGAAAGATTGTAGCGATTGTTGAAAATAAAGCCGATATTTATTTATCTCTATCGGGCAAGTCCGCGCCCAAGGATTGGGATATGGCAGCGCCAGAATTGATTCTGACGGAAGCAGGCGGGAAGTTCACCCATTTTGATGGGCAGTCATTGACCTATAACCAAGGGTGCCCTTGCCAATGGGGCGGGAGAGCCGCTAGCAACGGTTTATGTCACGAACAGCTTTGCCAAGAAGTGACTCAAATTCTTAAGGGTATTGATTCGAGCAATTGATTTCCTGACTTAAATAGTTCAGAGAGCGGAGATATGAGTCGTTTCAATTACTAAGACAATATTTCCGAGATTTATGATAAAATTCGATGGCGTGATGATGCGATCGCTTCAGAAGTCGCCAGTTTTGTCCTCAAATTAGTCAAGGCAAAATCAGAAACAAATTTCCTAGAGCCCGGCGTAGGAACTGGTTTGAATATTCTTCCTTTCGTGCAGCGAGGATATTCGGTGACAGGCATTGATATGTCTGCTGAAATGCTTGATCAACTGCAGAAAAAAGCTGGAGATCAATGCTCTAACCTAACTCTGATTAGAGGTGACGCTTCTACATTGCCGTTGGCAGATAGTTCCTTCGATGTAGTGATAGCTGCCCATATGAGCCACGGTGTCTCGGGCTTAGAAACATTTGCAGGGGAAATTCATCGCGTTTTAAAATCGGGTGGATTTTTCCTATCCGCTCAGTGGCTTCTTCCATCGGCTCGACTGAAGTTTGAAAATCAATTTAGGGCGATCGCTGCAAACCACACCAAAAAAATAGAATCTTTTCGCCAGTCTGAACGATTTGTTGATGACGTTAAACTAAGCCATCACCTGATAAAGAGAGGCTATGAAGAGCGCTATTTTAAAGTTAAAGAATGGGTGGTCAAAAATAGCGTGGGGGAATTGTTAGAGAATATTCAGTCAAAAGCATATGGATATTGCTGGCGATTGGAAGAAGAGGCATTTAAGGAAGTAGTAGAAGAATTTACTGCCTTTTGTTTAGAGCATTATGGTTCCTTGACAGAGGAAATATTATCCCAAGCTAAGTATGAAATTTGGTCATATCAAAAGCCAGTACCCTAACCTCGGCATTTTGATACCTTTTTGTTGTTTCTGAAAGAATTAGACGCAAAATAGCGCCAGCTTGGTGAATTTAGCTGACGCTAATAAAGGTCAAAATATGACGATTGGGCTGTTTCTAGGCAACGGGAATTCCGTTACGAGAAATTCTTGACGATCGCCTCAGCAAACTCAGAGCACTTCAACGGCGGCTCAACGACGGGGTCCATTAAACGCGCCAAATCGTAGGTGACCTCTCGATTTTGGATAGCGGTTCCCAATCCCTTGCGCACTAGCTCAGCCGCTTCGGTCCAGCCCATAAAGTCCAGCATCATTGCGCCTGACAAAATTACCGAGCCGGGGTTGATGCGATCTAGTCCAGCATGCTTAGGAGCCGTACCGTGGGTGGCTTCGAAGATGGCGCAGTTGTCGCCGATGTTGGCGCCGGGTGCCATGCCCAATCCGCCGGCGATCGCCGCCGCCGCATCGGACAGATAATCCCCATTCAGGTTCATGGTTGCCAGGATGGAGTACTCATTGGGGCGAGTTTGGATTTGCTGGAAGATGCTGTCGGCAATGCGATCGTTCACCATTACCTTGTCCTTCCACTTGCCATCGCCATGGGTATCCCAAATGGCATCCAACACCGCCGACACTTCGTTGCGAATTGCTTCTTGCTTTTCGGGGGTCAGGCTATCGTAGCCGGGGTCAATTTGGCGGGCGTTGTCTTCAATGCTCAGGTCCGGGTTGCTTTCCTTGTTGCCCAAAATCCACGACTCCCGCTCGGTGATGCACTGGTCGCGGAATTCGGTGGTCGCCACTTCATAGCCCCAGTCGCGGAATGCCCCCTCGGTGTACTTCATGATGTTGCCCTTGTGGACCAGGGTCACCATTTGCTTTTCCTTGGGCAGGGCGATCGCATTTTGGATGGCGCGGCGCACCAGGCGCTGGGAGCCGGTAACACTGACGGGCTTGATGCCGATACCGGAATCGAGGCGGATTTTTTTGCCCTTGTGCTCGGGGGTGTTGGGGATTAACTCTTCGTTGAGCAGGGTGATCAGCTTGGTGCCGGTGGCATCGCCTTCGCGCCACTCGATGCCCAGGTAGATATCCTCGGTGTTTTCCCGATAGACGATGACGTCGAGCTTTTCAGGATTTTTGTGGGGGGAGGGCACGCCGCTGTAGTACTTACAGGGGCGGACGCAGGCGTAAAGGTCAAAAATTTGGCGTAGGGCAACGTTCAAAGACCGGATGCCGCCGCCGACGGGAGTGGTCAGGGGACCTTTGATGGCGATGCCGTATTCCCGGATTGCTCCCAAGGTGTCCTCGGGCAAGTACTGAAAGGTGCCGTAGCGATCGCACGCTTCATCGCCGGCGTAGATTTTGAACCAGGAAATTTTGCGAGCATCACCGTAGGCAGCGGCTACGGCAGCATCGAGAACTCGCTGGGAAGCGGGCCAAATATCCACCCCCGTTCCATCACCTCGAATAAACGGCACGATTGGATTGTCGGGAACCACCGGCTGACCGTTTTCAAACGTAATTTTCTCGCCAACGGTGGGGGGCGTAATTTTCTCGTATGCCATAAATTTCCTAGCCTTCCTGTACGGTTCCCTAACGCGATTGCGGCTCCGGTGCTAGCCTCTGAAGAGTTGGCTCTTTGAGAGCAGGGCGATCGCAACGGAGCGCAATATTTGGACGTGACAATCCTACACCGTAAGGCATTGGGTAACGGCGTTTAATCGGTATCCAATTCCAGCCGGAAAAGCCGAAATCGAAAAGGCGAGAAAATTCAATCGCGATCGATGGCAAGCTACAGCACTTTGCCGTCGCTGATTAGCCACTGACCGTCTACAAAAACCAGGCTGTAGCGCACTCGTAGCTGGTCGTCGTAGGAGCCGGAGTTGCTGAGGCGATCGCCCTGATAGAGCTTTGCCACTTCCCGCACCTGGGTAACTACGGTTGCTCGCTCGGGATTATTTGGATCCAAAGTGATGTCCGTAATGGCTACCTCGTGTTCGTAGGTCCAGTGTTCATTGGAAGCCTTCGTTGCCCGCACCCGACCGCGCCATTTTTTGAGCATCGGGTCCACCAAAACTGCTTCCAGCGCTGCGGCGTCGTACTCTTTACCCAGCGCCTTTGCTTTCGCCGATAGCCAATTTTCCACAGCAGCTCGGGCGATCGCCGGATCCACATCGCCGCTGACAGCTTGCTCCACCGGCGCAGCATCAGGAATAGCTTCCGGGGCAGGGATGTCCGTTGAAGGGCGGTCAAGGTATACCGTGGGCTGGTTGGGCTCCAGGCTCGGTCCCGTGTCTCCCTGGAATAGTCGGGCGATCGCTCCGTAGGCTTGAACAATCAGGAATCCAAACAGCACCACCGCTAGTAAACCACCGCCCACCAGAATCGCTAGGCTGACCTGGGATTGGTCGGAATCATCCCGTCTGCGGCGATCGCGTGGCAAATCGGGATCCTGATCCTGAGCATCAAGGGCAGGGTCAACGGAGCTGGAGCCGCGGCCCAGGCGATCCAACGCAGGATTATGGGTTGCCGGCGGGGAGAAATCCACCACGGCCGAACCACCACCACCGCCGGCAGCACCTGCCTCAGAAGACCCTGGGGCAGCAACTGCACCGCCCATGTTGCCAGAGACGCCCGGGTTGACGGCGGGGACCGAGAGGGACCGGGTTTGACCGCCCTCCGAGTTACTGCCACCGTTGCTGAAGGCAGACATATTGGGCAGTGTGGCTGTCCCCGAGTTGGCGTTGAAGGTATTGCCGTTGGGGAGGGACAGCGGAGTGGGTGGCACCGACGGAACGTTGCTGGGTGGGGTGGCGGTGACGGGACGCTCTCCTAGGGGACCCAACAAAAACGGCTGGAACGGAACCGGCGCAGCGTCGGCAGTGTTGGGGGCCACGCTCTCCTGTCCTCCATTGGTGGGAGAGTCACTGGATGCAGCGATCGCCGGTTCCGACGGCTGCGACTTGGCGAAGGGGGTCTGACGTACGGAGGTTGGCGCGCCTAGCTTGGGGGGAATAATCGGGGGACGGCTGCTGGGTGGCGTTAGCGATCGCTCGCCATTGCGCCCCACCGCCGCCATATTCACCGGACTGGGGTCGGGCACCGTCGTGCTCCAGGTATCGTCCGTCGCCACCTCAGCCTCATCGGGCAAGGATTCTAGATAAGCTTGCACCCCCGGATCGGAGAAATAGCGCGTTAGGGACACTTCCATGCCGCTCAAATCCCGGAAGTGGGGCAGCACCTCCGACGCTAACCATTGCTCACAGTACGCGCAAAGTCCGGGCAATAGGTCGGGGGAGTTTCCTGAGCGCGATCGAATGGCATCAAGGGGTTCCGCTTCCTGGCTTTTCTGTAGGTATCGACAAGCCTCATCAGGCTGCCCCAACAGCAGGGCGCAAATCGCCTGCTCCAAAAACACATCCTGCCGCTGTCCCAGACGCCGTAACAGCAAACTTGCCCGCTGCACAAAGGCTGGCTGTCGCTGGCTAAATCCCTGGGCGATCAAGGCGTAGGATGCCAAATAGGTTGCTACTGCTGAAGGACGACGGGCTTCTGCTTCGAAGAGGGCAAGCTGTTCTTGGGCACTTAGGTAGCCACGAATTTGCTGGATAAACCGCAGAAATTCTTCGACGCCGAGCCCAGAGCGATCATTGCCATTGCCATCAATGCCGCCGCGCTCCTTCAACATGCTGCGCAAAAGCTGTAAGCCCTGACGATGGGCAACACCGTTGGTATCGGGGCTGGCCATTAATTCCAGCACACGATAGGGACGAAGGCGATATAAGTCTCCCTGGATTTCCCCCCGCAAACCGGCAAAGAGCCCGTGGTGTAACAGCAGCTCCTGGGAAATTTTCAGGGAAGACGCTGCCTGCTCTGATCGATTACCTTGCCACTGCTCACGACCAAGCTCTAAGTAAGACAGGACGACCGTTAGCAATAGGTCAGCCAGGGCTAGATTCGGTTCCCCAAAGCGCCCGGTTTCAATCTCCTCGGGTTGGCTTAGATATGGGTAGCCCAGCTTGATGGCTAGTTCGTATTCACCCAGTTCATGCAGTAGGGCGATCGCCCCGGTGAACTGCCGATCATCAATGTCTAAGTTTGGCGTCTTGGGGTTAGCGCCATCGGGGGCAGATAGCTGGGGACCTTCGGCGTAGCTTTTGGCGAGAAATTGGGAATCATAACGCTGGCGATCGCTGGCATCGGTCAGCGTTTTATAAGCTTCATCTAGGAGCTGCCGCCGTAGGGTAAGCGCCGTCTGGGAATAATCCGGGTGGGGGATATGGACAAGGCGCTGTTGATAAGCCTGGCCGAGTTGGGAAGAATCAGCTTGGATGGGCACGCCCAAAATGCGGTAGTAATCAAGCGGAATCAACACAACTGGGGCCTCGCTTCTAAAAGAGATGAATTAAAAGGGCAGGTAGTGCCATTGCCCGAAACTGGTCTTAAGCGTGCCTTCTGGAGCCGTCAACACTAAACCGAGTCGAATGGTCAGATACAGAGTATTTAAACGAAAAGATTAAAGGCTGAACACATTCAGCAAGAAACTGAAATACCTTATTGCTCGAACCCTAGGTCTTTGAGCTAAATTCTAGCCTTTCCCCAGAAGCTCTGTCCGGTGATCGTTCTGACGCTGTACCGTGTTGGCTGAAAATTTATATTGTGCCCCGTCCGCCTGGAAGCCGTTCTGGGCTACCAGGGACTGCCAACGAGGGTGAACCCAGACCAGAAGTAGGGGTGGGTGAAGTCGGTGCCCCCCCGTCATCAGCTTAAGCACTACAGACTTTTAGCCCAACGCCAGTGGCTGTGCTGCCAAAGAGAGCACCTGGCACATCTACTCGCGTTAAGTCGCCAATTCGACAACGAAATTGGTAACAGAAACGTGAGCCGCGCAAATGGCGACGACAGGCTTCGTCGCCATTTGAAAAAAGTCGCTGTAAGGGTTACTTCAGGGGCTGGAGAAGCGTTTTTGACTCTGATGTGTAGTCAAGGTAGGGCATCATCCTCCTTTGGAAGAAGCGCACCATTGGCTTTTCTTTTGCTGATACTGCAAAAGTAGCGTAGGGAATATTGGCAGCAATTTGGCGATCCAAGGCAGCTGCTAGTAGAGCTATGCTCCAGCCCTGGGATCGGTATGGTTCGAGAGTCCACCAGTGGGTATAGCGAATGGTGTCCTCTGATACTCGATGAGTCACTAGCCAACCTACTACCGACTCGTTGTAACGTATTCCCAAACTTGTGGTTGATTCTAAGCGTGGATCATTCCCGAAAGGGCAAACCTCACTCGGATATGCTCCGCTTTCTCCGATGCTTTTGATGGTTTCCCCCTCTGCTTTTGTTAGCCCTGTCCAGGGGAAAACTTGACTCTCTGGCGGTAGGTGGACTCTTCCTTTTGATGGATTTTCCACAAAGTTAGCTATGGTCGCCCGCCCTAAGAAAAACTGAGTTTTAGGTTTCTGACAACGCAGTTTTTCTAAAATACGCTCCAAAGCCAAGGTGGATTCTGTGGCGTGATAGTTTAGCTGGATTGCCTCACATTCTTGCTGCCTCGATTCCTTCATTGAGTATGTTAAAAGGCGCGTTCCAATGCCTTTATTCCTATAGGGAGTCTGAACAAATAAGGATATGAGGTTTGCGATGTTGTCGGGCATGACTTCGGCGATCGCTAACCCAATAATCGATTCAGAAAAAGATGCAGAAATGCCAAAGATTTCTCCCTGCTGCTGATAGTTTTTCCAGCGTTTCTTTAGGCGGGGAAAGGTTAGATCATCGTACTCTTCCAGGTTTTTGGGATTGAGATGAAAAACCTTTTGGAAGCGAATTTGCGAAATATCAAAGGTGGTGGCTGTGGATAGATTTGAGGCGATCGCCCTTTCCGGCTCTTGATCTGGGGCAGCGATGGGGATAGTCAACGCCTTTTTTGTAGTGGGCTTAATGGTCACCACTCCCGAGCCAGGAAAAGTGACTAGCCGATCTGCCTCATCCTGATCCATTCCTAATAATCCTGGCTGGCGTAC
>JBCCTE010000129.1:0-7449 GCA_039198915.1 Cyanobacteria bacterium P01_D01_bin.73
CAAGAGACAACCAAATGCCAGATTTGGGTGTGATGGGCTTCGACTGGATGCAGCCATGCTAGTTCTAGGAAGAGTATGTAGACCAGATTGAGCAGGATGCTATACCTTGGCGGAATAATCAGTAGTCCCCCATAGCAACCGCAATCTTCCGTGCGACCAGAGGAAGTTGACCATAATGTTAGAACAGATAGACAAAGTAAGAGAACTAGCATGGCTGCATCCAGTCGAAGCCCATCACACCCAAATCTGGCATTTGGTTGTCTCTTGGGTAGTTTTGATATTCACTGCCTTTCTCTCCTGGCAGTCTCGCTACCAACCGCTTATTAAGTTTTCTCGACTGAAGGTTGGAAACCGTTGGAAACGTCGCTGGTTTGGCGATTGTCGAGCGTCTCACAATCAATAACCTAATTATCAGCCAGCATTTCAGTGAAAATAATCCTAAAAGATTGCCTGCTTTTGAATACAATCTGATGTAATCAGAACAAATTCATCTTCTTCCCAAACCTTACAAGTATCTAAGATAGAAAGGAGTAACGGCTGTAAACCTTGCTCGAGCTCCTGACAGATATTTTTCCCCAAATTAAATTGACGAAATTGTCTCGAATCTAGATAATCTGCGGAAAAGCTATTGCGGTTAATTAGCCAATGAGTGATGCCAGTTTCAGTTATAAAACTGGTTAGCTTATCCCAGCGATCACTATATTGAGCCTCTGTTAGTAGGCTGAGGCGATCAACCATCATATCGTAGAATCCCTTGTGGTAAGGAAGGATATAACCTTTAGCTCCGACGTAAATTGAGCGCTGCGATAGAGCCGGTATATTATCTGCTTCCTTCTCTAAAGACGCAATTAAGCTATTGTCATACTGTCCCCTAAGAAAGCCATGCAGGCT
Organism: Cyanobacteria bacterium P01_D01_bin.73; assembly: GCA_039198915.1. GTDB lineage: Bacteria > Cyanobacteriota > Cyanobacteriia > CACIAM-69d > CACIAM-69d > CALGDE01. The sequence goes on from JBCCTE010000129.1 coordinate 892, forward strand.
GGATATTCCCGGCGTGTAGTTCGTAGTAGGAAAATCATAATTCTTGGCATTAAGAGCAGCAGGATATGACATTAAAGTCAAAGTTATTGCACAGCCAATAACAATGCTCCATGAAATATTTAGTGCGCCACTATCTGTGTCTAGAATTGATCGTATGCAAAGTTCTAGAACTAAAGCAATGGCAATTCCTCCTGCCAGTGCCGTAATAATACGAAGACTGTGTTCAGTGTAGCGATTGGGTAGGTGTAACCTGAAGAGAAATTGATGGGATAGGGAAAAACAGATCAGAGATGTTAACAGCAAGTGCCCCATTAAACGACTTGCTGGCGTTAAGTAAAGTACCTGTGTAAATAACCTTCTAAAGCCAATCATTACGGGCAAAGCTAGCGCCAAAATTGCCCACATAGGTACGAGTAATATCGAGTGATTTGACATTAATCGACACCATTCTTGAGGAAGCATTCCGCTGCGTTGACCGCAAGCCCAGAAGTTCCAGCCGTCATCGGTGAAAAAGCTTGACCAGGCTTTTGGCGCAAAGGTGCCTAGCGTCTGTGCCTCGGCAGCTCCCATAACGGGACCGAAGGGATTATCTCGCAGCACGAAGGGTAGCAGTCCAATGATGACGATGCCCCAGGCGATCGCCACCGTTATGTAGGTCTGGCGAGGCGATCGCTTCATCATCCACCAGTCTGGCAGAGCTCCCAGTGTCAGCGTGCCCAGCATGACCAGGGCGCACTGGGGATAGGTGCCCGACAGCAGCAGCAGGGCGATCGCCAACGGTATGCGCTGATTTCGAAAACCGTGTACTAGTACCGCCAGCATCAGCGGCACAGCAAACGCGACCGCAGTGCCTGAGACTAAATCATCCCGCAACCACAGGTTCACTTGCAGCAGCGCCGCCCCAAGCCCCGCTGCCATCGGAAACGGCATCATCAGCCATCCCAAGATGACGCTGTAGACGGCTGCCACAATTCCCAGCCCAACGGGCAACAGCTTATTGAAAAAGAGCGGTTCAATCCCCATAGCTGCCGCTAATCGGTAAATACCCTGATATGCCCAAGGCGCAACGGTCTGGAAGTAGTCAGCAATGGGGTCATTGGGAAAGGCGGCTGGATTTAGAAAGCGCGCCATCCAGAATACGTGCTGGCGGGCGTCATCTTGCACGCTGTAGGGGTCTGCCAAGCCTGCGCTTAATCCTGCCAAGCCGAATGCGATGGAAAGAGAGATCGCCCCCAACAGAACCATCCAAAATCGGCGATCGCCCTTGCGCCCTTCTGGAACAAAACTCCATCGATACACGGCCATCAATCGAGAACGCCATGCCGTCTTTATGGATCCAAATAACACCGCTGACCCTCACGAGCACAAAGAAATGTAACTAAATTATCTGTTTTGCCTGTGGAAAACAACGAAAAATACTGAATTTTCTGTGGAAAACCTGTGGAAAACCGTTTTTTATTGGGGAAAACTCGGCGATCGCTGTGGAAAAATTTTGCCTTATTGTGGAAAAGAATTCGTGAGTACAAATACTCTGTGGAGAGACATCATAGATTTTCCACAAATTTTCCACAGATGAAAATCGCTCTGATCAAGTCTCCATAAACGTTTTCGATCTTTTTCCCCAGTTTCCACAGCCTCTACGACTACGAACTCTATTCTTAAGTAATTAAGATCATTATCAGTAGAGAAATTGCGCTTTTTAAGCCGTTGACAAACCCAATTGGGCAAGCTGAAATAAAGGTGACCCATTCAAGAAAGCAAGACTTCTCACCAGATTTAAAAGTTTTGTTTTCACCCCGATCTTGACTTTTTTAAAAGGTTAAAAAGCCTAAAATTTAAGCTTTTAATTACAATTTTGGCTTGGTCCGCATTGCCTAATGGACTTTTTTCCTTCGGCTAAATCTCGATTTCAAATGCGCCTTGTAGCTGAGCTACTCCTCGGTTTAGCAAGTATCGTTTTCCCATAAACGCCTAAAAATTTATGAAGCTGCTGTGTTCCCAGAGTGATCTCAACGCCAACCTGTCTTTGGTGAGTAGAGCTGTCCCGTCTCGTCCGACTCATCCTGTTTTGGCTAACGTGCTGATGGTTTGTGATGCTGGAACGCAGCGAGTTAGTTTGACCGCCTTTGATTTGAGCTTGGGGATTCAAACCAGTTTTCCTGCTGAGGTGGAGCAGTCTGGTGAAATCACGCTGCCGGCAAAGTTGCTCTCGGATATTGTGACCCGGTTGCCTAATGGCAGTTTGTCGTTGGAGGTCACGGAGGAGCAGTCGGTGACGTTGTCTGCTCTTACTGGGAAGTACCAACTCCAGGGAATGGGCGCTGAGGAATTTACGAGCCTGCCTGTGGTTGAGGATAGTGAGGCGGTGTATCTTCCGGCAGAGGGATTGCTGGAGGGGATGCGCGGGTCGTTGTTTGCTGCGAGTACTGATGAAACCAAGCAGGTGTTGACGGGGGTGCATTTGTCCATCAGCGGTGAGGGGCTGGAGTTTGCGGCGACTGATGGGCACCGGCTGGCCGTTGTGAAGACGGATATGCCGGAGGAGGCTGAAATTGAGGCGTTTGAAGTGACGGTTCCGGGGCGGGCGCTGCGGGAGTTGGAGCGCATTGTGGCGGCGCAGTCGGCGGAGGAACCGGTGGCGCTGTACGTTGAGCGCGGTCAGGTGGCGATTCAGTGTGGCGATTCCTATCTTACGAGTCGGACGTTGGATGGGCAGTATCCGGCTTACAACCAGTTGATCCCTCGGCAGTTTGAGCGGCAGGTGACGATTGATAGGCGATCGCTGCTGGGATCTTTAGAACGGATTGCGGTGTTGGCCGACCAGAAAAGCAGCCACATTGTGAAGTTTGAAATTGATGGCGCAGACCAGTCGGTGTCGCTGTCGGCAGATGCTCAAGATGTGGGTAGCGGTCGGGAGACGATTGGCTCAGTGCAGATTTCTGGGGACGGGCTGGATATTGCGTTTAATGTGCGGTACTTGATGGAGTCGCTTAAGAATTTGCCGGTGACGGAAGTTCAGATGCAGCTCAATACGCCAACATCGCCGGTGGTGGTAACGCCGCTGGGGGGGACGAAGGCGACGCATCTGATTATGCCGGTGCAAATCAGATCTTAATTGGATGATTGGCGATCGCATGACTTCCCGAGTTTGGAACTTGCCTGGCTTGATGTTTGGGCGATCGCCACAGAATCAAAGTTTCAGCATCGTAAACCAGAAAGGGCGTGAACCCTAATGTTTGACATTTACCGCGCTGACTCGGAAGAGAAAAGTCGATTCCTTCTGGGCAAACGTGGAGCGTCTAGTCTGATGGTGATAGGGCTGAACCCCAGTACGGCAACGCGAGAAAAGTCAGACGTCACGGCTTCTAAGGTTGCAAAGGTCGCTATGCAAAATGGATTCGATGGTTTTATCCTGGCAAATCTGTATCCGTTGCGGGCAACGAACCCGAAGAATTTGCCGGATACTGCCGATTCTGCGTTAGTGCAGGAAAACGCTCAGATTGTTGTTGATGTGGTTCGTGAATATAGCGTGTCGAGCTTTTGGGCGGCTTGGGGAGGTGATATCGGGCGGCGAGAGTATTTTCCGCAGTCGCTGGCATTGATTGCTGAAAGGTTGCGATCGCCCACCACTCGCTGGGTACATTTTGGACCACTGCGCAAAGACGGACATCCTCGCCATCCCTCGCGTTTATCCTATCGCTGGGCTTTCCACGAGTTTGAGATTGATGCTTACCTTCAGACGTTTAAACAGACTCCATAAATGAAGGGCACATATTTCCCACGACATAAGGCTTCGGCGCTTAATGATGACTGGTCTTAGGCGAAGGTCGTAATTCCTGCCGCAATTAAAGCAATGGGCACCCCCAACACTGAACACCCAATAAAAGCGCCTTTCGTATGTGGCCACAGTTGGTGTAGTGGCTCGATGCCTTCAACCTGCATCCATGAGGGGTAAAACCACATGTAGATGACAATATCAATCACGATTAAATCCACAAGATTGAGGATTACGACGACTAGCCAGGCTGCCAGCGATCGCTCGTAAAAGCTAGCGTTTTGCATGGAGCCAACCCACCATGCCGTCATGATTGGACCTGCCAATATGGTGGTCAAAACACTAAGAAAAACGATGTAAGTTTTCCTATTTTTCGGTGATTTGATTCTCCCTTCCGTTAAATCTGACAACCAGGCTTCTGGTGCTAGGGCCCAAGATCCTAAAACAATGACGGAAAAAATAAACGACGTGCTCAGCCCGCCGATGATGATGGGAAGCGCCATAAAATTGCCTCTAAAAAAATTCTGATATGGTGCAGCGGCGCAGATTCGAAACCAATTTCCAGCCCCTTCTCTTCGAGGAGAAGCGGAATTTCGAGGAAAGGCTGGAAATTGGGATAAGGGTTTCGACGCCTACGTAAGGCTTGACCGTCAATGGGGGCTAAAAGCTGGCTCTAAACTGCACGCCAATCACTCTTCCATCCCCTGGAGAACCTAAAAAATCACCAGTACCGGTATTCAACGCGCTGGAAAAATAATCTTGATCAAATAGATTATTGGCGTACGCATAGAGGGCAAAATCATCGAACTCATAGCCGATGCGCGCATTGATCAATACAAAGGGATCCTGTTTAGCGTCATTACTTTGGTCAAAGAAGTAGGTGCCAAATCCGCTCAGCTCTAACCGTCCAAAAAATCCGTCGGGATCTCGATATTGGGCTGCCAGGGCATAGGTGTATTCAGGGGAGCTGGGTAGCTGGTTTCCGGCTAGGTTCTCTCCCGTAATAGCGTCGGTAAATTCTTGAAATTCAGTGTTGAGATAGCCAAAGCTAGCAATTAAATCAATACGGTCGGTGGGTTTAGCCCGTAGCTCTAGCTCTATACCCCAAATATCCGCATCGGTGGCGTTCAAGACCGTTGTGACCTGGTTGGGTAGGTCGAAGCCAACGATTTGATATTCGCTGACGTCCGTTTTAAACACTGAAAGGTTCGCGGTCAGGCGATCGTCCAGCCATGAGGTTTTAATCCCCACTTCGTAGTTGAGACTAGTTTCAGAGTCAAATTCCGCTGCGTCGGGGGAATCAGAAATGATGTTAAAGCCACCAGGCTTATAGCCACGACTGATACTGCCGTAGGCAAGAATATTGGGCTGGAAGCGATATTCAATGGCGGCTTTTGGCAACAGAATACTTTCGCTGGCTTCAACGGAATAATCTGGCACGGGAGCGGTGGAATTGCCGTCCAAAGTAAATCTGGAGCGTCGATCCATACTGAAGTCACGGTGTTCAAACCGAAGCCCCGCTGTCAACGTCAACTGCTCGGTGACGTCATAGCTAGTTTGGGCAAAGACAGCGTAGGTGTTGTCTATGAATTCGCCAGTATTTGCGAGAGCGCTGCCTGGAAAAATCCCAAAATCGGGCATGGCTCCAGCGGGTCCAAATTCAATGCCTCCTTCCAGGTCAGACTCCTCGCGCTCAAAAAAGCCTCCCACTAGCCAGCGCCAGCGTCCGTTGTCATTTGGCGACTGGACGCGCAATTCTTGGCTATATTGCACGGTGTCCAGTTCGGCTAGTCCAACGGAGGCGTCAAAGCGGCTGAAGTCGGAGTCAGTGGCGTTTCTTTGGGACCACTCTCGCCGCCCTGAAATGGAGGTGACGACCACGTCTGGTCCTGTGTATCGCACTCGCGCGAACTGTGCATTTCTATCTACTTCATTGAACCCGAGGAAATCTTCTTCTACCTCTCCGGGCTCGTCGCTGATGGGGGCACCAAAGGTGCTGCCGTCGTCAAATCTTTCGTAATCTGCTCCAATACGGATATCCCACTCATCGGAGGGAAGCCAGCGCAGCTGTCCGCGAAATCCGTAGTCTTGCCGGGCGGCAGCGTCTTCATCTAGAAACGTGTTGCGGATAAATCCACCGGTTTCAAAGTAGGAGCCTCCTAAGGAGAAGAAAAGGTTATCTGTTAAGGGCGCACTGGCCGATAGCTGGACTTCCCGCAAGTCATCGGTGCCGAGGGTAACTAGTCCATTGAAACGAGTGGAGTCGTCTGGAGGTGTGGTGATGATATTGATAACGCCCCCTTGGGAGTTGCGACCGTATAGCGTCCCTTGGGGCCCCCGCAGCACCTCGATGCGCTCGATGTCGTACAACGCTGTTTCGGAGGCGAGGATATCGACGGGAACGTCGTCAATGTAGATTCCCACCGATGACTGCCCTACTCCGACAATGTTGAGGTCGTTGGCGAGTCCGCGAATGTTGAAAACTGGGTTATTGGCACGAGGTCCGTTGGCAAAGGTGGAAAAGTTGGGGACGAGGCGGGAGATTTCTTGGGGCGATCGAATGCCGGAGTCTTTGAACTCTTGCGCTGTGATGACGCTAACGCTGCCGGCAACTTCTTGAATATCGTCTTCAAACTTTTCGCCAGTGACGGTGATGCGTAGGGTTGGGCGATTGTTGTCTGTTTTCTCTGCGTTGAAGCTTTGGCTGACTTCGCCTGATTCCTGCTGTGCCTCTGCCGGTGATTGAGCACGATCATTCGCTTGATCCAGTGCTGCTGCTGATG
>JBCCTE010000130.1:0-7412 GCA_039198915.1 Cyanobacteria bacterium P01_D01_bin.73
CGCCGGTGGAGGACACTACGACAGTTGGTTAGTGCTCGCCATGGTCGGTGCATGGTTAGCGTGGGACCAAGGCAATCACTATTGGAGCGCATTGCTAATTGGTATTGGTGGCGCAATTAAATGGATTTCTTTCCCAATTCTATTTTTTATCGCCTTTCATAAACTCACGGGAGGCAAAGGATTTATCATCAGGAAAAAAGATGCACCAGACCGATTATTAAATGCCAGTCAAAATCCATTAAAGGGAGTGAGTCGCTTAAAAGAACTCGACTTTAAATCGGCATTGATAATCCTGGGATTGGGATTACTACCTTTCTTCTTGACGGGCTTAAGCTTCTGTAATTCCGAGTCTTGCACCTTTCTTCCCCTCGGCTCAAGCTTTATTTCAAATGGTCGCAGCTCCCAGCTTATCCCCTACTGGATTTCTGTGATTTTCCCCGGTACCACCGCCGAAGGATCCAATAAGTACTACGCAATTCCCTTGGCGATCGCGATTGTTTTCCTACTGAGTAAATGTCGGAAATTCGCCACCTTCGCTGAGTCTTATTTATTTACGCTGCTGATCTTTTCACCCATTATTCATATTTGGTACTTCAGTTGGATTGCTCCGTTTGCCACCTTTAGCCGCAATTTAGGAATTCGACTAATGAGCATTTCTTCATTTATGTATTTTCTGCTGCAACTTAATACCTTGACCGATAAAAACTGGACCTATACACCCACAGAGCGAATGCTGATGTGGCTCCCCTTTGTTATCGGTTTTCTATGGACCAAACTAGTAGAAACTCCATCGCCTAAAGCAGCATCCACTAACTCTTAAACTGCCATGAATCGCCCCATCGGACGACGCTCCCTGCTTCAATCCTTGGCGTGGGGGGGCGGCGCTTTTGCCATGACCCATCTCGTCGCCAGTTGCCAAAATTCCAATGGTCAAATCTCCAACAGCCAAATTGCCAGCGGGCAAGAAGCCGGATCCCAATGGATGATGCCTGACGAAGCCGATCCCCATGTCCGCACCTGGATGGCGTTTGGTGCCAGCCGCCGCATTTGGGGATCTGACATGCTGGAGTCGGTGCAGGACAACCTGGCGCTAATCGCCCGGACGATCGCCCAATATGAACCGGTGACTATAGTGGTGCGGCAGGCGGATGAGGCGATCGCTGCCCAAAAATGTGGACCCGATGTAGAGCTGATAATTGCTCCACTGGATGACCTATGGATGCGGGATATCGGTCCCGTATTTGTCCAAAGTCCCGAAGGAAATCCCGGCGCAATTGACTTTAATTTCAACGGCTGGGGCAATAAGCAAAGGCACCGCAACGACGCCAAAATCGCAGATTTCGTTGCTGCTCAAGTCGGTGCTCAACCCATCAAAGCGCCCATAACCCTGGAAGGGGGAGCGATCGAGGTGGACGGCAATGGCACGGCGTTGATGACTGAAAGTTCGATTCTTAATCCCAATCGCAATCCAGGATTAAGCAAGGAAAACTGCGAAATAATGCTCAAATCTTTGCTGGGGCTGCGAAAAATTATTTGGCTGCCGGGCATTGGCGATCGCGATATCACCGACGGTCATATCGACTTTTACGCCCGTTTTGTACGCCCCGGCATTATCGTCGCAGCCAACGACCCCAATCCCGAATCCTTCGACCACGCCGTCACCAAAACTCACTTAAAGATACTTGAGCAAGCGACCGACGCCGACGGCAATCCCTTTGAAATTTTCACCCTCGACGCCCCCCAAACCGTTCGCCCCGATTTCAATAATTCAGAGTTTGCCGCCGGCTACATCAACTTCTACGTCATCAACAGCGCAGTATTGATCCCCGAATTTGGCGATCCCCGGACAGATCGTTACGCCAAGGAAACATTGCAGACCCTATTCCCAGAGCGCGACATCATCGCCATTAACATCGATGCGATCGCTGCTGGCGGTGGCGGCATTCATTGCACAACTCAGCAACAACCTAGATTTTAATCCTTTAATAGCTTTGGAATAATCTGGACTTAACAGTTTCCAACTTAGCGAATCCAGAGAAAATTCATGGCGATCATCCACCAAGTTCCGAGCTGAATTATCTAAACATAGGAGCTAATGATACTGGAAATAACCGCATTTTTTAATCGATGTCACTGGGAAGAAAAGACCGAATCGACAAACTTATATTTCAGTAGCAGTATTTGAATGCAGCTCTAATTACACCATTTACAGTAAATTCAAAGCTGTTTTTGGTCGTATTGGAAAACAACTTGCCAATCAAATTTATTTTCCCTCTCTAGCTGCAGAAAATCATTAAGCAGAGATTAAATTGTTTCTTCCTATACAAATCCCGCAACCATACAGGATTTGTATCAATGAAATTGTCTCAATTTTGACTGTAAGCCTTAATCCGAATCAACTACGTTTGGTGCATCTGATGTAAGAGCTAGAAAGTCGGACACCTAACGATTGTTTCTTGAAAACAGGATCGTTATCCACAAGCCCTTAAGCATCACCTCTGGAGTTTTCTCATCATTCCCAGCCTTAATACTGGCTAGAGCAAATGCAGCAATCTAAGTTATGATTTATTGACTTTATGTCAGTATGATAACTTCGTTTGACAAGGGCGACTTAGCTCTGATCGATATCGCAACGTACGGTTCTTCTCAGAATTGACAATGACAAAGACAACCTCGGCAATTAAGGCGTTCGTTGGGGCTTGCGACATCGCTCCCCTGGTCTCTCAGAATGTAGATTCTGCTTTAGAGGCTTTTCTCGGTAATGATCTAGCGCGAGATTTGTTAGTAGCGTTTATTGAAAGTCCCGCATTTTCCAAGGAGCTCGGTGAGGACTTTGCAGCGGAAAATGCAGTTAAAGGAATTTCCGCTTGCCGCAGTTTACGTAGCTGTTTAAATCTTTCTCTGGGTATGCTCTTCCAGAATTTGTCGGAGGTGCTATTGCCCTTTGATGCCAAGCTGGGAGAAGCCTGCGCAACCTTCACTACGGCGATCAACGCCACCGAGAAAGGGCAAGTTAAGACCCTGGATTACTTGAAGTCCATCGATTCCACTGACTTCTATGCTGGGTTGGCGGAAAAGCTGGTTAAGGAAAATCCCCACGCCATCTATCCCACCTCGAATTACCGGGCTAGCCAAGGTTTTGTGGAAACCACCGATAATGATCGCCATGTGGAGGCAGTAATCAGCTCCCACACCTTCACCTCGGTGCGGTTAGTAGACAAAGTTTTGGATCCGGCAGAAACCACCCTGCGGGATGTGTACGTTTCCTTGGGACGCTGCGTTTGCTTGGTGGACCAGAATGTGGAGCGGTTCTACGGCGAGCAGCTTGAGCATTATTTTGATACTCACGGCATCAAGCTAGAGAAGCTGGTGTATCGTGCCATGGAGGTGGATAAGGGTATCTACACCGTTGAGCGAATGTTGGGTGATTTGAAGCGGTTGGGAGTTTCCCGTAACGAGCCCGTGCTGATTGTGGGCGGCGGCGTGTTGGCGGATACCGGCGGTTTAGCTTGCGCCCTGTATCACCGCAACACTCCTTACGTGATGTTGTCCACGTCCATTGTTGCCGGTATTGATGCGGGTCCTTCCCCCCGTACTTGCTGCGACGGCTTTGGTTACAAGAACCTGTTCGGGGCATACCATCCTCCCATCCTGTCCCTGACCGATCGCTTCTTCTTCACCACCTTGCATGAGGGCTGGTTGCGTCACGGCATCATTGAAATCATCAAGATGGCGGTGACCAAAGATCGGGAGCTATTTGAAAACATGGAGAAGGCGGGTCCTGAGTTGATTCGTACCCGTTTCGGCACTGCCGAGTGTGAGCCCGGCTCCGATATTGACGAGCTGTCCCAGAAGATTTTGGGTGGTGCCCTGCGCAGCTATGTGGCGGCAGAGTACGACAACCTGTACGAAACCCACCAGTGTCGCCCCCACGCTTACGGTCACACTTGGTCCCCCGGTTTTGAGATTGAAGCGGGTCTGCTTCACGGTCACGCGGTGGCGATCGGCATGGGCTTCGGCGCGTATCTCAGCTTCAAGATGGGCTGGATTTCCGACGAGGATTTCCACCGGATTTTGGGTCTGATCAGCTCCTTTGGCTTGAGCCTGTGGCACGAGATCATGGAGAACAAGGAGCTGCTGTGGGAATCTCAAATCAAGATCTTTGAGAAGCGGGGGCGCAACTTGGTGGCTCCGTTGCCTAAGGGATCCATCGGCGAATGTGGTTATTTGAACGATATCAGCCAAGAAGAGCTATTCGCGTCAATCGAAGAGTATCGCACCGTATGTGAGGAGTATCCTCGCCAGGGTCTGGGTATCGATCCCTTGTGCAGTGATGTGGGCTTGGAAGATCCGTCTACCATTGCTCACCATCTGCCCACCACCGCTGGTGCCTTGGCAGAAGGCGCGGCTGAAGCTGAAAAGATGCTAACCGCTGGCTAATCACTGTTGGAAATCGGGGTTAGAAAAGCGATATTTATTGGTTTTTCTAACTCCTTTCTGACCAGTAATTAAAAGACAAAGCAAATTTATTGCACCCCTTTCTTATTTTTCAATGGGAAGGGGTTTTAATTGAGCAACAGAATTACCGTAGAAACTGAGGAAAATAATGGCGAAGGAAGCGTTTGATTTTGTGATTCCGTTATTTCAAATTCGCTGGAATACGCGGGCGGTTTTGGAAGGATTAACAACGCAATATCAACCGCGAGCCATTCACGTTGTTGCTCCCGGCCCCCAGGCGCGATCGCTTCAGGAACAGGCAAAAAATTGGGATACTGCACCGGTATTTTGCCATGGGGAAGAATCCTTTTTTGAACCCTGCGGACTCAGTAAAGAAACCATTTGCGCAGAAATCGACTTAGGCGAATCCCTTTATACCCCAGGCTGGTTTTATCAACAGCTTCTAAAGCTAGGAGCCTATGAGGGCATTGAGAATTTAAGCGAATGGTATGTGGTTTGGGACAGCGATTTATTGCCCGTAGATACTTGGCCGCTGATTCAAGAAACTGAGTCTGGGAATGAGCATCCCTTCGCTTTGTTACAGCATAAAAATTGGGGAAATCCGGCGATCGTGGGTAGGTGGGCAACCTGGATCGAGTCGGTGTTGGGGGTAGAGCCCGCCAGCGATGAAGTGGGTACTTTCGTGCCCCACCATATGTGGTTTAAGCAGGAGCATTTAAAATCCTTTGCAAAACAGGTTCAAACTTACTTTAAGTCCGACGATCATTGGCTATTGTTGATGATGCGATCAGCCAATAAATTCGGCACTTTCAGTGAGTATTGGATATACGTGTCCTGGGTCGCGGCTAAAGCCCCCAGTGACTTGCAATATCATCCTTACAACACCTACGGAGAAACCACCGAGCGATTCTTTGATGACGGAACTGGCTGGTTTTCTGCCAGGTTACGCGAGTCTCCTGCGATGGAAGGTGAACCGATTGGGGATAATTTTTCTCCGTCCTATGAGGTGATCGCCCAATTCATCAAAGCGGAATATCCCCCCGATCCCCTGCCCTCTTCCCTATCCTTTGAAAGCAGTCCCCGCCACCTGAAAAAGGATCGAAAAAATATGCATATTGAAGAGTCGCGATCGCGCTGGAACCCTCGGGAAGATGTGAGGAACAGTGACAGTTGATAACTCTATAGATAACAAGTTGCGTGCAAGGATAGGGTGATTTCCTGGAAGGGCGATCACCCGTTCCTTACAAGGTTTTTATTAAACCGGTTCAGATCGTAGGCAACTCATAAGTTCTCCGACATCACCTACATTTTCCAAGTTGAAAACCATGTCTACACACTGTTCCTTGCGGTCCTCAGTGATCGCTCCATCAGCCCAACTATAAAACTGATCAATCAACTCCTGATCTGAAAATGGGTTCTGAGCAGAGCCTTTAGGATAAATTTTTTCCCTGCGAATATGACAACCGTCCTTCAAGAAAATCGTCATAGTTGTTGGATAGGCGCCACTCCCTAGACGGTGGAGATTGTCATCTGGATTCAACTGAACAAGTACCTTTCTCTGTAGCTCTTGCACTTTTTTATTCGAGATATACGGCTGCTCAAACTGCTGATGATTAACTTCTCCATACAGCAGCGCGCACGCTACATTGTAGGGAATACTGAACTGTGCAGACTTATAGTAAGCATCTGGCGAAACAAATTTCCTAACAAAGTTGGCACCTTTTCCTAGCTCAACTTCAATGCGTTCTATGTCATTAACTAAGTTTGGATGGGACTGCTTTAATGACAGAATAATCTCAATTGAATTATGCAGAAATCTACACACGGAATAGGGCTTGATATAGACATCACCGATTAGAAAAGGAAACTCTTGTTGCCCACCGGGAAGATCTTTTTCTAGGAAGAGTTGTGTACCCATTGGATTAGCCGTTATGCCTGCTTGAGCGAGAAAGGTTGCTTCAACCGCTCCTCGAGCAAGGAATGCGTTACAGATATGATTTGCAGACGTATCAATATTCCTAGGTCCTGGATACACGATAGGACCGTGTTGTTCTGCAAGATAAATGGCATTAGTAAACTGTTCCAGAGGTAGCTTCAACAGCTTACTAATTGCTGCTGCAACACCGATGCCATCAGGACGGTTACGGCGATACTTGACATAAACTCGGTGGGAAACTTCGTAGCCAAAGACAATGGCAGCAAGTAGTTCTTTTCCGCTTACCTGCTTTTGCTCAGCAACAGCACATAGCGCCGGTATTAGAACGCGTCCGAAATGGGACGCTCCACGTGCTTGACCGTCATTGCTATCGTAAACCTGAGCATGAACTGCATTTAGAAATACTGCGTCGGTGAACTTAACGCCATAGCTATGCCCGAAAACGGTGCATGGTCCTGAGTTCTTTGTAATTGCTAGGGGGTCTAAAAGGGATTCATTCTCCTGTCGTTGTCGTCCTAGGAGTGAGGATGCAACTCCATTAAGCAATAGTCTTTTTGCATCATGAATTGCTGTCTCAGGAATTGATTCGTAGGTTAGCTCTTCTGAAAAGTCATAGATTGCCCGTGCTGCTCGAATATTAGTTGCAATAGGCGGGCTTACACCCTTTGGAGCAGGTCTAAGCTTTCTTCTGATGAATCTAATAATTTTTCTGATCAGCCGCTTCACTTGAAATCTTAAAAATATTCTTAGGATTGTGCTTTAATTTTGCCCTCAGGGCAGTCGAGCTGAGAAATGGTTTTTACCGAAAACAATTATCAGGGTAAGGTTTTGCCGCTGAAAACCCAAAAACTGCCTATATTGTCTAAGGCGCATCATCAATTGCTGCATTATTTAGTCAGCGCTAATGGCAGTGTTCTGGTTCGGTTCAGGTGCTGTGGCAGATAGCGATCGCCCAATTCATCAAAGCGAAATATCCCCCCGATCCCTTGCCCTCTTCCTTATCCTTTGAAAGCAGCCC
>JBCCTE010000131.1:0-7409 GCA_039198915.1 Cyanobacteria bacterium P01_D01_bin.73
ACCACCTCCGCATCCTTAGGGAGCGATCGCAATAAATTGGGATTCAGATTGTCGTCGTAGGGCTGGGTCGAGTCGAAGGGAACAGCAGCAGTCATGGGATGGGGATGGCGGGAAAGCAAGACATAAACCGAGGCGAGAGCGGAATCAGTGCACTCAACCGAACCCTAGCCACGGCAATCACTCAAGCATTCTATCCGTGAACCCTATCGAGGCGGTGATTTTACTTCCGCAGCCCCCTCCACGGCGTAAGTCACGCCGCAACGGTGACGTGAAATACTTCACCTTTCGACGCAGCCAGTCATAATAAGTGAACAAAAGATACAACTACTGGCGAAATTCCGACCTTCATGGGGGTAGCCCTAGTATGCAAATCGTCAATTCTGCCCGTCGACCGTCCACCGTTAGCGATATCAGCAATCAAAGCTGGGAAGCCTCTGCCCTGAGCTGGGAATACCACAAGGCTGCGGATCCTGATATTCCTGAAGTGCCCATCCGCGCTTTCCCCGCCAGCCTGCACCAAACGGGGCAAACGGCAATCATTCCCCTGGATTTATCCGCCGATCTAAGAACCTCCTACGCTGCCACCACTCCCAACCTATTAGCTAGCTATATTTCCATCACTCCCGGCGACGCGATCCGCTCCCAAGCCAGCAGCAGCTCCGAAATTTTCTACGTGATGCGGGGCAGCGGTCGCACCGAGACGGAATACGGCACCATTCAGTGGAGCGCGGGGGATTCCTTCACCCTGCCCGCCAACAGTGGCGCAACCCACCGAGCCTACGATGACAGCGCCCTATATTGGGTCCATGATGCGCCGATGTTGGCATACTTGGGCGTGCAACCTAGCGCCCCTCGCTTTAAGCCGGCGTTTTATTCCGGCGAATACCTAACCAGTGAAATCAACCGCATTCGGGAAGAGGGTATCCGTCTTAAGCTGAACCGTAATGGGGTGATTCTCGGCAATCGCGACAGCGCCGAAACCCGCACCGCCACCCATACCATGTGGTCTCTGTACAATCTGGTGCCCCCTCGTTCGAATCAAAAACCCCACCGCCATAATTCCGTTGCGCTGGATTTGGGAGTCTTTGCTGAGGGCAGCACCTACACGCTGATTGGAAAATCCTTGGACGAAGACGGCAATATTGTGAATCCCGTGAAGATGATGTGGGAATCCCACGGAGTTTTTGTGACGCCGCCGGGGCTGTGGCATTCCCATCACAATGAGTCGGATTCCGATGCGTTTGTCTTCCCAGTTCAGGATGCGGGGCTGCAAACCTATACCCGCACTCTCGATATCCAGTTTGCGAAGTAGCAGTTGCGTTGGAGTATTGAGGCGATTGCCATTAGCTGAGGTTAGTGGCGATCGCCCTTTTTATTGCCTTGTCCCCGGCATCAATGCTGTGCCCCCCCCCCTGGCAATTCCGCAATCCATTTCACACTGCCGTTATCTGCCCACCAGCACGCACTCTTCCTCAGAATGTGTCCACTGAGCCACAAGCATTGGTACAGAATGGTGCTTGGCTCCCAACAACATCAGTGATGTGCAGCAAGAACAATGGGTAAGGGAAAGCGCATTTTAAGGTCTGTCTACAATCTATTTTTCCTTAGAAGGCTAGACCCTGACTACGACGAGTATCGAATTTCCATCATTAGATTGATGAATTACTTTACGGTTGCGTCGGCAGCGATAGAGTCCGTTGTCTCTCTGCTGTATCAAGACTTTGCTTACTTTTCCCTTGCAATCACCTGCGCTTTATTCCTTACCCTTGCGCTCAAAAACCAGAGCAAAGATATTCATAGGACCGCAAATACAATTCTTCTGTATTTCTTATGCACTGGTATCGGACTAGCGACAGTACATCTTGACGATGTCAATATGTACATCTTCTCTCCCATTACCGTACTGTTTCTAGTTGGTATTTCAGGTATTAGAAGAGGCGTAGCATGGGCACTGCTGTATATCGCAATAGCTGGCATCTCGTTGACCCGATATTATTTGGCAGAGAAAAGCTTGCCAGTAGAGTTCGAGGTGCTGATGGGGTCGGCGATCGCCATGGTGTACACCCTGTGCCTAAGTATTGGACTGGAGAACACCTTGAAAAAAATGATGAGGCGTTTGAAGCATGCCTCTGAGCGAGATCCGCTAACTCAAACCTATAATCGCCGAAAATTCAACTACTTTCTACAGCGCGAAATTGACCGTCACCATCGCCACCAGTCCCATTTTTCATTGCTCTTTTTAGATATTGATCATTTCAAGAAAATCAACGATACCTATGGCCATGACGTTGGCGATTTCGCTATCAAAAGCGTTGTTTCTTCAATCGAAACCAACATCCGCCAAGCCGATACGATAAGTCGATACGGCGGCGAAGAATTTGCCGTACTTCTGCCAGAGACTAACACCAGCGCCGCAGTGCAAATTGCAGAGAACATTCGAGAATATATTGCTTCTCGAAAGTTTGGAGCAATTGAAAAATGTACAATCAGCGTCGGGGTCACCACCTTTGAGCATTCAGATTCCATTGAGGACTTACTAAAGCGAGCTGACCAAGCGCTGTACATTGCCAAGAATAATGGGCGCAATAGGACTGAAATGCTGGCATCATGACGCTGAAGTTTATCAAGGCTTTTTGATCGCAAGGCTCTCAACTATTTGACAGTCCCTGTTCCTTAATGGTGTACAACGGTCGACCTTTCACTTCTTCGTAAATGCGACCGATGTATTCACCCAAGATGCCGATGCTTACCAATTGCACGGCTCCTAGGAAGAAGATGGCGATCGCGATCGCGGCAAACCCAGTCACCGGAGAATTCGCCTGGGTCACCCGCCAATAAAACACCAGCGCCGCCATTATCAAGGCAACAACTGCTGAAAATAACCCTAGATATGTAGACAATCGCAACGGCACCTTTGAGAAGGACACCAGCCCATCGATCGCCAAATTCAGCGACTTGCGAAAAGTATATTTCACCTCACCGGCATGGCGAGGGGCGCGATGGAACTGCACCGCCGTCTGATTAAACCCCACCCACGAGCGCAACCCGCGTAAATACCGATTCCGCTCCGGCATTTGTACCAGCACCTCCAACACCGCCCGATCCATCAGGCAAAAATCGCCAGTATCCGTCGGAATATCAATATCAGCCAACTGCTTTAGCACCCGATAGAATCCGTAGGCTAAAAGCCGTTTTAACTTGCTTTCCCGATGGCGGCTGACTCGCTGGGCATAGACCACGTGAAATCCTGCCTGCCATCGCTCCGCCATTTCCAAAACCAGTTCCGGCGGGTCCTGCAAATCCGCATCCATAATCACGATCGCTGCCCCCCGCGCCACGTTCATTCCCGCACTCACCGCAATCTGGTGCCCAAAGTTCCGCGCCAGCGCCAGGTAGCTCACTCGCCTGTCGCTACCGTGGAGCGATCGCATAATTTCCAGGGAGCGATCGCGGCTACCGTCATCGATCAAAATCAGCTCAATGGGACCGTCCAACTGCTCCGCCAACTCCGACACCCGCCGATACAGCTCGGGCAGATTTTCCTCTTCGTTGTAGATGGGAACAATTAAGGAATATCGCGGCGGAGTAGCGTCGGGGGCGATCGCTGGCAAGTCAGGCTGAGGGGAATCGAATACGGTCAATTCCAGTGCTCCTTAGGTCAACTGCAATTGGGGAACCACCAACGCCGCCCAATCATGCTTCAACCGTTCCGCAACCCGCTCCTGTTCCGCCCGCTCTAACTCCGGGAACATTGGCAGCGACATCACCTGGTTCGACACCCGCTCCACCTGGGGCAGCGACCCCGGCTGATAGCCCAAATTGCTAAACACCGGCTGGAGGTGTAGCGGCAAAGGATAATACAGCCCGCTGCCGATGCCATCTTCCTGCAATGCGGCTCGCAATTTATCGCGCAGCTCCGGCGATCGCCCCTCACCAACCCGGATGCTGTACTGGTTCCACACCGGCGTCGATCCTGGCGTTGCCTGGGGAAGCTGAATGCCGCTCGTTCCACCCAGCAGCTGTTGATATCGATTGGCGATCGCCGTTCGCGCCTGATTCCACTGGTCCAAATATCGCAGCTTAATCTTCAGCACCGTCGCCTGAACCGCATCAAGCCGGCTATTCAGCCCAATCTCATCGTGATAATACCGCCGCCGCATCCCATGCTCGCGGTACATCTTCAACTCAGACTCCCACGCCGCCTCATTGAAAGTCATTGCGCCGCCGTCACCGCAGCCTCCCAAATTCTTGGTGGGATAGAAACTAAAGCAGCCGATCGCTCCCCAATTCCCCACCTTGCGACCGTTCCACTCGGAACCGGTAGCCTGGGCACAGTCCTCGACGACCCAGATTTTTTGACCAATATCTTCGCTGCCGGACTGGGCGATCGCCATCAGTCGGGTCATATCCACCGGCTGCCCGAATAAATGCACCGGCACAATCGCCTTGGTGCGTGGAGAAATCGCCGCCGCCACCTGGTCCAAGTCAAAATTAAACGTTGCCGGGTCGATATCCACAAAAACCGGCGTTGCCCCAGCGGCCACAATAGTTTCAGCAGTAGCAATAAAGCTGAAGGGCGTCGTAATCACCTCATCGCCAGGACCAATATCCAGTGCGCGAAAGGCTAAGAATAGAGCATCAGTACCTGAGTTGCAGCCCAGGGCGTGGGTTGTGCCGTGATACGCCGCAAAGTCTGTTTCGAAGGCCGCCACCACGGGACCGCCAACGTATCCCCCTGACGCCAGCACCTCGCTAACGGCGGCAGTCACCTCCGTCTGAAGCGTGTCGGCAAACTGACGGGTTAAATTGAACGCTGGGATGGGAGGTTGAGTCATGGACACCTACGGGACAGGGTGTGCATCGGAGAATGTCGAGCGATCGCCCCAATCAATCAAGAACAATCGCAATCGAGCCATGGATTTCTGGTGCCTGTATCCTACAGCAAATTTTCTTTAAAGGCTGTAAGAATTAGCCACACTCCTTTGAGACCCCGCCATTCTTCCCCTTCAGAAGTTCCGAATCAACGCCGCCTAGAGAGGCTTATCGTCAATGACTTTAACCCCACTTGATTTGGTGCTAACCCTGGGATTCTTGGGGCTCACGGTGCTAATTTCTGCGGGATTGGGTTTGGGGTTAACTCGCCAATGGCTGACCGCAGGCACACGGACCATTTTGCAGCTTGCCGGGTTGGGCTATTTGTTGGCGATCGCCGGAGATGATCGAAATATCCTCTGGGCGCTGGCAATCACCGCCGCCATTATTGCCCTCGGCGTTTTCAATATTTACAAGCAAGTCGAGGATTTACCGCGTTGGGTCTATGGCGCGATCGCCCTCGCCCTAGGCAGCGCCATCACCTTCAGCACTGCCATCATCGTGGTCGTAATCCTAGGACCAACCCAGTGGGATTCACCCCTGCTTTGGTTTGCCATTGCTGCGGCGATCGCAACCCCCGCTAGCCACGGCACCGCCCAAACCGCCCTAAACCTTTACCAAGCCCTCATCCGTCAGCAACGCCAGCAGAGTCAAACCAGCCTGCAGTCGAATCAGCCACACCAGCCGCCTCAAAAGCCAGCAAGTGAACCGGATAGCGATTGGGTCAGCGATTGGGATTGGGGAGACGCAAGTGAAAGTGATGCCGCAGACAATGCAGGTCCCCCACCAGTAAAAGCTGCTGGCACTATCCCTCCCCGCGCGACGTTGGGCGATCACAAACGCCGCGCCATTCGCCAGGGTGTAACCCCCATACTCAACGGTCTAATGACGGCAGGCATCACCACTATTCCGCTCTTTCTCAGCGGTCAACTGCTGGGTCAAATCCCGCCCCTAACCGCCGTCAGTTTACAAATCACAACGCTCTTTGCAGCAGCCTTCACTACAGTCTTAGGTGCTGCTAGCACCGCTTCCATTATTGCGATCGCGTTTCAGATCCTGGTGCAGGATGAGATCATTCGCTAGAAAGGTTATGACGCACAAAAAAATTCAGCTCATTTTTTAGGCTTACTTTTTGACAAGAGCCACGCAAGATGAGCAGGAATGGTCTACAACTACTCGCGCAACCAGGTCTACGGAACACTGTCAGTAGTATCCTTTTGAGAGCTTGCCTGCCTACGAATCAGGGGTGATCGATGCCTAATCTGGATACTAGGTGCAACAAAACTTAGTTTCCCTCTCAAAGCCCCTAATCCTCAGCGAGTCCTAGTCCTATCTCAACGGTGGCTCTTGACCCCAGGGAATTCCAGAGCTCGACACCACCACATCAGAATCAGACAAGTGTGAATTCTATCCGCGCGCTCTCCTCGACCAATTCCTTGCTATGGTTCCTTTTTCTAAAAAATCGGTAGGCCCCAGATTGAATCCCGGACAATGGTCCAAAACGGGTAAAGACTGGTTTCAGAATTGGAAGATTCGCCCTATGCGGCGATCGCTCAGCAGCAAGATGTTAGCTGCCTATGGCGTCGCATTCGGCATCAGTTTCGTTGGTATGGGCTTCGGATTTACCTGGGCACGCCAGGTCGAAGGAAAAGCCCAAGCCGCTCAGCTTGAAGTGATCGAGGATCTCGAAGATGTCCACCACTTCCAAAGCAGTACTGATCGCCTACTAATTCACCACCTTGCCATAGCCAATTGGCTGCGGAATTCTTCAGAACTATCAAGACCAAAGCTGATGATGGTCCTCAGCGATTTGCGCCAGGACTACACAGGGTTTCAAAAAAGCTGGGATGAATTGCTGGCCTCCGATGAGTTTGGAGGGCAAGAAGAGGATGAGAGAATTCAGGATATTGGGCCAACCAACTCAGAGTCTGCAATTGCAGAGCGGCTGACTCGAGAGTACAAGCCTGATGTCGAAACCTACTTGAATGACCTGCAGCTATTCTTTTCTATCCTTGATTCAGCTCTGCCCAGACCTGAAACGGCTTTTCTAGAGGAGCATCTCTCACGCCTTAATCAGTCCAAGCTATTGCGTCGCATTGATGGTTTTACCCATGAAGTTAGCGCACTGATCAATGCCACGGAGGAAGAGCAGGATGAGGCTCAGGAATTGTACGCCTCTGCGAATCGACTACAGCATGGGATTATCTACGGTAGCGCTGCATTCTCCGGCGTTCTGGGACTGTCGCTTATCTTCCTGATTACTCAGTCCCTTATGCAGCCGCTGAAGAAGATGACTCACCTCACCCAAAAGTCAATTGAGGAGGGGACTTTAACGTCGAGATATCCGTTGATAGTGCCGATGAGGTGGGCATTCTTGCGGAGACGTTTAATGCGTACACGGTATTCACATCGCAGCTATTAAAGGAAAAGATAGCCAGCAATTCTATTCTAAATTCAACGCTGGCTGAGCTAAAGCGCAATCAAGTTCAGCTTGTCCAGAGCGAAAAGATGTCTAGCCTGGGGGGCATGGTTGCTGG
>JBCCTE010000132.1:0-7381 GCA_039198915.1 Cyanobacteria bacterium P01_D01_bin.73
ACCCATACGCCCGTCCCGCATGGCAAACAGGTTTCCGGGGTGGGGGTCCGCATGGAAAAAGCCGTACTCCAGAAGCTGGCGCAGCCCGGAGGTGACGCCAATGGTAATCAGCTCGTTTTGGTCCAGATTGGCTTCCGTAACTCGCTTCGTATCCGTTAGCTTGATGCCATCCATCCACTCCAGGGTCAGCACTCGCTGGCTACTGTAACGCCAGTAAATTGCGGGGACTTTTACGGAAGTATCGTCCTGGAAATTAGCGGCGAAGCGCTCCGCATTACGCCCTTCATTGATATAGTCAATTTCCTCAAAGAGCTTGACACCAAACTCATCCACAATGAGCTGCAAATCGTGACCCAAGTTCAGCGGCAACCAAGGTGCCAGTGCCCCGGCACCAATGCGCAGCAGGTATAAATCCAGGGTCAATGTTGGCAGCAGCTCAGGGCGCTGGACCTTTACGGCAACCTCTTCCCCGGTGCGCAGGCGGGCTTTGTAAACCTGACCTAGGCTGGCTGCGGCGATCGGGCGGGGGGAAATTTCGGCGTACAGGTCTTCGATGGGGTAGTTGAAATCCGTCTCCAAAATCGCAAAGGCAATTTCGGTGGAAAATGGCGGTAGCTGATCCTGTAGCTTTTCCAGTTCCGCAAGATAATCCACCCGAATTAAGTCCGGTCGCGTCGATAATGCCTGCCCAACTTTGATGAAGGTTGGTCCCAAGCCCACCAGAATGTTTCGAAGCTGCTCTGCTCGCCTTGCAATTTTGGCTTGGTTTTCACCGAACAGGTAGTCGCCCAAAACGCCTAACAGGAAGCTGGCACTGAAGAGGATGATTTGAATCAGGCGAAACAGAGGCAGCCAGGGACGACGGGAATAATACCGGGCTATGTCTTTCGCACTGTAGCGCCGCCGGTTCGCAGTGGAACTGCCCACGGTATCGAAGGATGACGGAGCGGACCATCGGGGGTCAGGCTTGTCGGATAGGGATTTGGAAGATCGATTGGGGGTGGAATAGGGCGCGGACTCAGTTTTCACGGTGGATATACCTGTTTAGCCACAACGATGGAAACCAGAGAGCCAATGGTCTGTATCGCTACACTTTAGGCTCTGTTTTGGTGCTTACCACTACGCATTCTACCCTTTACGTCCAGACAGAAAACTATAAAAAACGCAATTCCTGTTTTTTGAACAGACTGCACTGAATTTTTCCGCCCGATGCCTCGACAGATCTAGCAGCGGAACTTATGAAAAAACCTCGGAGCGGAACCATTGGCAGTCTGACCATTGATTCTGAGCCGCCTGTGCCAGGGTCTCTTGCAACGCTGCAGTGTCGTCAACGTTTTTTTCCACCAGACTCTGCCAGGGTGTGGTGGTGCTGCAGCGCAGGGAGACATTAAAAATTGTTTCGAACAGTGCTGGGTCGGGGTTAAGCAAGATGCTGCCGTGTTGGAGGACGGTGCGATCGCGCCACACCTGAGCGCTGCCGATGACCTTTATGCCGTCGGGTAGGCACAGGTCTGCCCCCGTCGCGAGCCCAAAGCAATTGGGATTATTTTTATTGCCGCTACGAATTTTTGTGGCACCGAAGCTCAGCGGGATGCCCAAGCTGCCGAAGCCATTAATTAGCCATTGGCATAGGGTTTGGTAGGCGATCGCCCGATTCGTCCCTACCGTCGAAGTCGCGATCGCGTAGGTCAAGCTGCCCTGGTGCAAGACTGCCCGCCCGCCCGTTGGACGCCGAACTAGGGGCACTGGCTTGCCGCGCCAGGTGAGATCGTTCCAGTGTTCCGGCCAGCGGCGCTGATGGTAGCCCAGGGAAATAGTCGGCGTTGACCAGTCATAAAAACGCAAAAACGACGGGCATTGACCCACCGCATGCTGTTCCAATAGCTGGCGATCGCGCTCCATTTGCTCTGCCCCTGATGCCACCGTGTAGGGCAAGTAGCACCATTCTTCGCTGGTGCTAGCGGACGATGATTGCCCAGACGGTTGCGCAGTAGGGGGCACCCTAGCCCTGGCCGTATTTTTCAATCAAGGGCTCATCGCTCTCATCGGCGATCGACGCCACCAGAGTAATCGCCCGGGAAATTTCCGTTGCCGACAAATCCTCAACCGTGCGGCTGGTGACCACCACCACCTGGCTGCTAGTGATCGCAAACCGTGCTTCCAGAGTGCTGGACCAATTAGCAGCCATCAGCTCCTTCATCATTTGATCCTCGTTTCTCGCCGGCAAATCTAGAACCGCCGACCAAACCGTCAGCGTATCCTCATCAGACGCACCCGTTAGCTGCACCAGCACCTCGATGGTCCCGTACTTAAACTTCCATAGGGTACAAGTTCCCTGGCGGCTCACCAGAGGGCTTCCCTCTTCTGCCAAGCTAGAAATCACCGTCTCAATGGTGTTGACCAAATCTTCGCCCTGGGTTTTGGGATCAATTTCGCCACCCGTTAATGAATCGATATTCATTGCCCCTCCAGAGACTTGAAGTTTTCAGTTTGCATCGGTGCAAGTTTAGTGTGGAGTCATTGAGCCCGAGTGCGGATTTTCAGGAGAAGGTTTCCTTGCTCCTCAGGCAGCCCACTGGACCCGTTGTAGCATGACCATCGGCAATTCGTTATGTATCGCTACAGAACCCCAATGTGCGCCCGTAATTGGGGTTCTGTAGCGATACAAAAGGGGAAGTGGCTCCGTCATAGCCACTGTTTGAGACCGAAAGGATGACAGAAGCCTCTAGCTTGCAGCAGCCTTGGCAAAGGGGGAAACCAGGTCTGCCAAGCTTGGATTGATGCCATTGGTGCCGTGAGCTTGATCGACGGCATCGGCGATCGCCAGCCCCGAAGCCAACGCCCCTTCCACATCATTTCCGCCACACCAATCTCCCCCAATCCAAAGATTCGACGATTCGTCATGGAGATAGGGCTGCGCCAGAGGGTTAATGGCTTGGGCGTAGCGCCAGCAGTGTACTTGGAATGCTTGAGGGTGGCGGAAGGGTAAGTTAAAAATCTGCTCCGCCTGCGCCAAAAGCTGACGACCAATAGGATACAAATCTTGGGAATCTACCCAGCGCTCGGCAAATTCGGCGCTACTTTGTAAACCCACTACCGGGCGATCGCTGCCGGACGACTTTCGATCTTCGCGCGCAATCCAAGCCAACGCGCTATCGTTCAGCAGTTCAATGCCTTGCCAATTTCGCAGTGCTGGCGGGTCTAAATCCCTTGCCGGAGCGTAGGTTGCTGTCACCGTAAAGCACGGGTTGTAGCGGACTGGGGAAACGATCTGGAGCAGGTCGAGAGCCTTCTGATAGCGTCCGGCGTCCAGGGTGGCTAACAATCCCTCCGCCTGGGGAGCCGGAATCGTAACAATCAGAGTTGCCGCCGAAATTTCGTCCTGAAGCGGCTTTGGCTCTCCTCGAAGGGGTTCTGAGCGCGGATGATCGCAATAGACTGTCCACAGCTGCTCGGACGGATTAGCCTCCAGATCGCTGAAGTGCGGGGTCAGGGCGATCGCGCGATGATTAAACCGAACATCCACCCCCTGCGCCAAAGCCTTCGCAACTTGGGAGATCCCCTCCGGTGCACAGTAGCGATCATGGGTTGCAACCGCATCTAACTTCGACTGGGAGTATTGAAATCCAGTGCCAGCCCACCGCTGCACCAACCCTTGCTCCACCAGCGGCTGAATCAACTCCGCCGTCAGCGGCAACGAACCATCAAGGTATCGAACCCCTCGATCTGCCCTCACCCCATCAATCCGCCGGCTATTGAGCCTGCCCCCAGTGCCCAACGATTTTTCCAGCACCAGCACCCGGTAGCCCCGCCGTTGCAGGCTCTTGGCGGCGACCAACCCCGCCAACCCGGCACCAATCACCACAATCGGCGTTGAAGATGAATCGGAGCAACCTGAAGGAACCGTAGACAGATCTTCCATAGGGCGATACGAAACCACAAGACTGGCACCACGCTAGCAATTTACGGACCATGGTGACCGCTGAAATATTCAAGATAGTGGGGGCCACACAGGGGGGACGAAAGAAACCTTTACCTGCCTGGAGTTGGCATTCTCACTGCGGATTGGACTGTAGCTCTAGGGCGATCGCATCGAGTCAGCGACAGGATCAGCCATATTAGAACAAGCACGTTGAAATGAAATCTGAGCCAGTTTTCGCTAAATTGCTTAATTTCTGTTTAACTTTATTGTTATGTTCCCTAGCGCTAGGTTTTATGTGCTCCATTGCAAAGCTTTCTAGAGTTCAACGAGAAGGCTAATGGATGGTCTGATCCAGTCAGTACCAACCTGTGGGAAATAAATCCGAATCCAAACAGCGTTTAGGTAACATCGAGCCTGTAGCTTCCGTGGTTTTAAAAACACACTGCAGGCACCAAAAATATCACTCCAACCTACTTTTCGCTTCGCTCTGTCTGTCGATCCCGCGCCTTTTAGCAGTAACCGTCAAGAAGGAACACATCAACTGACCATCCCGTCCCAACACCAAACGTAATTGTTTCCGTCGTTTCGGTTTAACTCGTCTTGCCAAGTTCAGCGGCAGAGGGTGACGGAGAGGACCAGTAGTTAAAGACGAATGGTCCCTCAAGGGGATTAGATTTTCTTGACGGCTAGCCAGGTCGCGCATCGTCTACAGCCCCTTCAATATTTGTTATTCATGCGAAGCCTGCCCAATCGCCTGTCCATCTTTGTGGACGGCAATAATATGTTTTACGCCCAGCAGAAAAACGGCTGGTTTTTCGACCCTAAGCGAGTGCTGAGCCACTTCTCGGAGCAACCTAACGCTCAATTAGTCAATGCGTTTTGGTATACCGGGCTCAAGGACAAACAGGATCAGCGGGGTTTTCGGGATGCCCTAATTAATATGGGCTATACGGTGCGAACCAAAACCCTGAAGGAATACTATGACGATAATTCTGGACGCCACTCTCAAAAAGCAAATCTAGACATCGAAATCGTTATAGATATGTTTAACACTGTTGAGCAATATGACCATGTTGTGTTGTTTAGTGGAGATGGGGATTTTGAACGGGCGATTGAATTGCTGCGTTCAAAAAGCACCCACATTACCGTGGTGTCCACTGAGGGCATGATTGCTCGGGAGTTGCGCAACGCAACGGACCGCTACATTGACCTCAATTCCATTCGGAGCCAAATTGAAAAGGCAGACAATTAGGTGTGGATAACTAACGGCGGACCATTTGGCTGCCGCTAAGTCATCAATCACTAACAGTTCACCAGCAATTGTGTGATCCGTGCTGTGATCCGTGATTGTCGCTATTGGCTCGAGAACTCCAACCAGAGTGCTTGAGCCCTTGCAAAGGGAGTAGCTGGTCCAACCATAGCCACTATTCCTAATACCTCGAACCTAGGAGGCAACTCAACTATGACTTCACAATCCGATCGCGTCGTTATTTTCGACACTACGCTGCGGGATGGAGAACAGTCCCCCGGCGCTTCGTTGAATGGTGAGGAGAAGCTGGCGATCGCCCGGCAGCTAGCTCGGCTGGGGGTGGATGTAATTGAAGCGGGTTTTCCGTTTGCGAGCCCCGGAGATTTTGCGGCGGTGCAGCAGATTGCTGAGCTGGTGGGGACGCCGGACGGTCCGACGATTTGCGGATTGGCGCGGGCAACCCGCAAGGATATTGATGCGGCGGGTAAGGCGCTGAAGCCGGCGGCGAAGGGACGGATTCATACGTTTATCGCGACGTCGGATATTCATTTGAAGTACAAGCTGCGGAAGTCGCGCCCGGAGGTGGTGGCGATCGCGGAGGATATGGTTGCCCACGCCAAGACCTACACCAATGACGTGGAATTTTCGCCGGAGGATGCGGGGCGGACGGATCCTGAATTTATGTACGAAGTTCTGGAGCGGGTGATTGCTGCTGGAGCAACGACGGTGAATATTCCTGACACGGTGGGCTATACGACGCCGGATGAGTTCGGGCGGATTATTCGCGGCATTAAGGAGAACGTGCCGAATATCGACCAGGCGATTATTTCGGTCCACGGGCATAATGATTTGGGCTTGGCGGTGGCGAACTTCCTGGCGGCGGTGCAGAACGGCGCACGCCAGCTGGAGTGCACCATCAACGGCATCGGCGAGCGGGCGGGCAATGCGTCCCTGGAGGAGCTGGTGATGGCGCTCCATGTGCGGCGATCGTTCTACAACCCATTCTTTGGTAAGCCGGAAGAGTCGGAGGAGCCCCTCAGCAATATCAATTTGCAAGAAATCTACAAGACGTCCCGTATGGTCTCGAATATGACCGGGATGTTGGTGCAGCCCAATAAGGCGATCGTGGGAGCCAATGCGTTTTCCCACGAGTCGGGGATTCACCAGGACGGGATGCTGAAAAACAAGCAGACCTACGAAATTGTGGACGCGGCGACCATTGGACGCACGGAAAATAACATCGTGCTGGGCAAGCTGTCGGGGCGGAATGCCTTTGCCACTCGGCTGCGGGATTTGGGCTTTGACCTGTCCGATACGGAGCTGAATAAGGCGTTTTTGCGCTTCAAGGAGGTTGCCGATAAGAAGCGGGAAATTACCGATCGCGATTTAGAGGCGATCGTTAACGACGAGATCCGCCAGGTTCCAGAGCTATTCCGTCTAGAGCGGGTGCAGGTGTCCTGCGGTAACCCCTCAGCTCCCACGGCAACGGTGACTCTACGTTTGCCCGATGGTTCAGAAGCAACTGATGCAGCGGTGGGAACCGGTCCCGTCGATGCGGTGTATCGCGCCATCAATCGGATTGCTGATGTTGAGAACGAGCTGATTGAGTTCTCGGTACAGTCGGTCACGGAGGGCATTGATGCCATGGGCGAGGTAACCATCCGCCTGCGCCATGATACGGGCGTATTCACCGGACACTCTGCCAACACCGACATCGTGGTGGCGTCAGCCTATGCCTATGTAACCGCCTTGAATCGGCTTTATGTCGCAACCCACGCGGTGGACTTGGAAGCAAGACCCGCAGTGGTAGCCGAATCCGTTCAAACGCCTGTGAAGGTGGGCTAGGTAACCACAGATCCAATGCGTGGCAACGTTAGTGCTAATCAGCATCACGTTGCTACGCGTTTATTGGATTGCAGTAATAAATCCAATCAATAAGCTGGGCTAGCAGTAGGCAATGCAACTGGAGCACCATGGAAGGTGGAGTCTTTAAGCTGCAGTCTTTTGAGGTGAAAGTATGGAAGTTTTTGACACGTGGCGATCCTGGCAGGGCGCAAGATATTTCCTGGAGCATAAACTTTCTGCCCGTGACCTGACCGAATTGGAGGTGACGTTTCAATTCGCTGTTAAGTGTCACGATCGCCAAACCAGACCGGACGGAACACCCTATGCAGTTCATCTGCTGGAAGTGATTGAAATTTTATCTAAAG
>JBCCTE010000133.1:0-7376 GCA_039198915.1 Cyanobacteria bacterium P01_D01_bin.73
ACAACACCTATATGAACGCTGGGTTGCCCCCATCCGCGATCGCTGCCCCCGGCAAAGCCAGCCTGGAAGCAACCCTAAGCCCCGACCCAACGGAGTATTTCTTCTTCGTTGCTCGCTACGACGGCACCCACGTCTTTAGCAAAACCTTCGCTGAGCATGATGCCGCCGTCAAACGAATCCGCCAGGAGCGCAATCGCCAGCGCAGTCAATAAAACGCTACTAGCTCCCGGCAATAGCTGCTGAGATTCAGGCTGCTGATATGCAGACATCCATCAATTCGCCTCTGGGATCCCCCCTGGCTGTGGCAAGATGGGAAAGTTGGGCGATTAACCGATTTTGCACAGTAGATCAGGGTTTGCGGCGATCGCCATCGAGCTGATCGATATTGCCGCAGATGACTGACTACGAATTATTTGACGTTGCTTTGGGCGTTGCTTATGAGCTGGGGGAAGCTATTACAGCCGGACTTGGTGCTTGGGAAAACCGTTACATCCCTGTCACCACGAATGATCCGGGAGAACCGGCTGGAGGGGCTCATTCTGGACGTAGACGACACCTTGATTTCGACACGAACTCGGGAAGTATCGAAGGAGGTGATGGATTGGTTTAACGAAGTCCGCCCCTCACTGAAACATGTTTGGCTGGTGAGCAACAACGTCAGCGACACCCGAATTGGCTCCGTAGCAAAAACACTATCGGTCCCCTATTTAATTAGCGCTGCCAAGCCCTCTCGTCGTAAGCTACGCCGTGCTTTGGGAGCAATGGAACTGGATGCTCAACGGGTGGCAATGGTTGGCGATCGCCTATTTACGGATGTTTTAGCCGGAAACCGCCTGGGGCTATTTACGGTGCTAGTCAAACCCATGTTTGCGCCGGGACAAACCGTAGGTCGTTATCCGGTCCACGCCTTTGAAATGTGGTTCTCCGAAAGGATGGGCGCATCTCTGGAAGCTAAATCGTAATATCGCGAAGAGATTGTCCAGTGATGCAGCGCCAGTGACACTCGAACAGATCCGGAGTTTGAACGCCGAGGCTGGCAATTGCTGGCTCTCCAGGAAAGGGAAGCACTCGATCAAACCAAATTTTTTCAATATCTTTGCCTTTCGCCTCGAGCCCCAAACTCAGCAAATACACTGCCGGGGGCGCATCTAAAGCTCCGAGAACTTGGCGGGCAAGACGATAGACTCCCTGTCGCTGGCGATCGCTCAGGTGAAACGGCTGCTGATAGGATTTGCTATCAATGTTCCAGGCGATCGCCTCAGCATAAAGCGGTCCCCTAGCTGTAACTACTACTGGCAGCCAAAAGGTCCCGGCACCGATTTCACAGCCGACTTTGCTAGATATCTCCTGCCGATGAGCAGCAATATTGTCGCATCTAGAAGCAATAACCAACGAAGGGTGCGATCGCAACTGCTCCGGCAGTTCTCCAAGCTCAATCTTGGCTGTGAGGGGGCACCAAGTTACGCCATCAAGATCATTGCCTTCGAACCCAAGTTTTAAGCTATCCAGGGAAACAACCTCAGTCGTCTCAGGCGCAGCTAAGGCTTTAATTGTTGAAATCGCTCTTGCCAGGGCACCGGAGTCCCAGCCCTCTGCTCTTGGTTCGGGCTCAACTCTATCAACAACGATGACTAGCAATTGTCGTTCCCGCTAGGCATTACCGAAGGTCGGAACCGGCGTAGCTTCCGGCTCGAAGTCCGGTAGATTTAGTGCTCCAGGGCGATGGCTGCTGGTAGCCAGGCGATAGTTCAAGCTCTGTAGCTCAGACTGCAAATTGCGATTTTCCTGTTGCAGCGCCGCCACGCGATCGCGAACATTCTCCAGGCGTTCTTCGAACTTCTTGCGATACAGGTTCGGTAAATCCTGCACCACCTGCTCCAGCATCCGGCTGCGATCGCCCAACTCCTGAACCGATTGTCGTAGCTGATATATCTCAGAATCCTTGTCAGATAACTGATCCTGGTAGAAACTCACCTGCTCCTCAACCTCATGGAGCTGGTCCCGAAGCGCCTGCGCCTCCACCTGCTGCCGATCCGAAGCTTCCGCCGACGGCACCAGTCCAGGATTGCCCTTTACAAGGCGGAACAGCTCCTGTGACAGCTGCTGTACGAGTTGGTCGCGCATTTGCAGCTCATCCCGCAGGCGCGAAACTTCCATGGTCAAATCGGGGGTGGGAGTAAATTCTGCTGGATTCACGGCGACCTAATTTCTTGAAATAAGCAACAATTAAAAACTGGAAAATGAGCAGCGATGACCCTAAAATCTGCTTAATTCTTACGCGATGGGATCTTATCTTTGTGTGGCGTTTGCAATAATAATATCGCCGATCTTATAAAGATCGGCAAGGTATAGCGCAACAAAATCTTGTATTTAACTCCCCTAGCAAGCGACCCTATCAAAGAATTCCACCGAAGAAATACTATTAATTGCCATGTTGCCTCGTGAAGATTTACTGAAACGTGCCGATGATCGAGACTTGGTTGCACGGGCGATCGACCTGGCGGAACAGGCAATCAAAACTTGGGAGGTTAGCATTAGCGACTTTCTCTCCCCTCCGGAACTGGCGGATATCCAAACTAGCTTCCAGGGATTGTCCGATTTGATTTTTCT
This sequence comes from Cyanobacteria bacterium P01_D01_bin.73, assembly GCA_039198915.1. Lineage (GTDB taxonomy): Bacteria > Cyanobacteriota > Cyanobacteriia > CACIAM-69d > CACIAM-69d > CALGDE01. Next base: position 2,611 of record JBCCTE010000133.1, read on the forward strand.
GAATTGGGGCGGCTATCCCCAGGCCGAACGACAGCGCCTCGCATTTATCCGCAGCGATTTGCCTTTGACAAAGGAACAAGTTGAGGTGGCAGCCATTTCCATCAGTGGTAACTTTCTATTTGACTCCGCCACCCATCGCGACTTTTTGGGATCACTGTTGGGAACCGGTTTGGTACGGGAAAAAGTCGGGGACATTATCGTCTTGGGAGAGCGGGGAGCCCAGGCGATCGTGATGCCGGAAATCGTACCTTTTCTAGAAACTGCACTGACTCAGGTGCGATCAGTCCCAGTTCAGGTTCGCCCGATTGGGCTTAACGAACTGAAGATTCGCGAGCCGAAAAAGAAGGAGATGACCACCGTAGAAGCTTCCATGCGACTGGATGCGATCGCCTCCGCAGGTTTTGGAATGTCCCGCAGCAAAATGGTCGACCTGATCAATCGAGGCGATGTGCGGGTTAACTGGAAATCCATCACCACGCCCAGCCATGCCCTACAAACTAGCGATCTCGTTGCCATTCGCGGCAAAGGACGCCTCACCATCGGCGACGTAGCAATCACTAAAAAGCAGCGCTACCGGGTGCAGCTAACTCGCCTAGTTTAAGAGTTTGCTTACCTTCCACTGCGTCAACGCAGCCCAAAGGAGGTGCTGCCCCCCAAATTAAGGAGTGCCAGTATCGGTGATCTCTGTGGGTAGAGAACCACCCAACTGACTAGGCACTTTGTTAGCGACACCACGGTTTAGAACCTCAGTCTTCACCGTCGGCAACTCGCAAATCCCCTGAGTGCCCGTCAATAGGTCCTCTCGCTCTGTACGCAATGTATTTTCTAGGCTACTGCCACAGGCTTGAGCATCCAAACCGTAACGACCTTGGGGATTACCACGAACAAATAGCACCACCTTTTGGTTGAAGGATGTCGTCACGTTAGTCGCAGATCCAGCTACCGCGTCGTCTCGGACACAGGCATACACACTGCGTACCTTACTGAATCCCTTCGCATTTAACGCCTCAGAACTAGGGGTAATTTCATACCGTTCCGGGCATTCCTGACCGTCCTGCAACTCGCTCTGGTCCGCCGTTGCGTCTACATAGTCCACAAGGACCGAATCTGTAGGGGTTATGGCGGTGGAAGAAGACCATTGGCGGAAGGTAGTTGCTGTTGAATTGGGATCAGGACTTGTGCCCAAATCCCCTAGGTCCCCCGAAGCAGTGAACCGAGACAGCTCAGCGCGAGTCAAACGCGCTTGGCCATCCCAGCGATCGCCTGGATTATCCTTGCTCAAGAAATAAACAACCAGCGTGTAAGAACGCTGAGCCACTGCATAATCTGCACAGGCAGCAATGGAGCAGTTAGCGGGCAAAGGATCAAGCTTCCAGAAAGCAATAACCGGCACACTATCGTTAGGCACCCTTAGGTTTCCACCCCCAGCAAACAGGCCCTGGCAAGGTTGGATATCCGGTGACGGCGTCCCTCCCTGCCACAGGCAATCGCCAGTGTAAACGTACGCAGCTTCCCGCAGCTCGCTGCTCATATATTCCGAGGCGATGCTCATTTCTCGCTGAGTCTCGGTGCGGGCAAGCTCTTTGCGGTTAGAGGACACCAGGTCAACCACCAGCGTCAATAGCCCGACGATGATAATGCTGGAAATAATCAAGGTGATCAGCAGCTCTGCCAGAGTAAAGCCCGCGGCGCTGCCTTGGCGCGATCGCCCCTTAACTAAATGCTCCAGATACCATTCCAACGTTGCCTGAAAGCTGCGGGAGCGCGATCGTTCTTCCATCATCGGTTGAGAATTCGGTTTGGATAGATATCGACTGAGCCATTGTCTTACTTGCATTCGTCTTCAGTCCCTCCAAGCGACAGGCAAAATGTTCTATAGGAAACGTTCAAGTCTGATCGGGCGATGCGCGTGTAGGCTACCGCCAACGGCTTAATCGTTTGCTCCCCAGTTCCCGCAGTAATTGTTAGCTCCGCTGGCTCCGGGTCCAGCGCCGCCAGGTTATTGCGCAGAGCGGGCGTATCAACCCAAACCCTTACGCCCAATCCGAAGACCAAGGGAATCGTCTCTCCAGAAGCAGTAGTCGCCAACGTGTTGGGGTTGTCTTGGCTGCGAAACACTTGAATCAAGAAATCCGATTGGCAATCGCCGTTAACGTCCACCGGCAAAAGCTCGTTGGCAGCGGGTGGAGAAAAATTGCTGTCCAGCGTATCGTCGCAAGGCTGATGCGTTGAACTTAGAGCGTTCTCCAAAACAGAATTAGGAGAGGGCGTCTTAGTGACCTCTGCTGCGCCAGGACCGGGAAGATCATTACTGTCATAGGCTCCCTGCTCCACCAAAACTCGCACCTTGTCCACTTCACCCTGGGAAATCTGAACCGCCTGTTCAGCACGGTTCGTTTGAACCCGAGCCGCCGTTGCCAGGAATAAAGGCGGCGTTATCGCTACTCCCACAATGGAAATAATCACGATCGCCACAATGCACTCAATCAGCGTCAATCCCGACTCCGACGAGGATCCTGCCATTCCTGGCGATCGCCCGACCAGTCCGTTAGCCCACTGCTGAATCCACATCAGCCGAAGCTTTGGCGACAGCCTATTAGCAGCTCTAGAAAAAGGTGTCATAGGTTTGGATCAGTCGAAGTGTATAAAACCAGTGCTAAATCAGCTTAGGGAAGGCAAACCCCTAGCTCTTGTCGCTAAGGATTTGCCTTTAACTATCAGCGTTAGTCACAATCATCGGAATTATGACCATCAATCGCCTTACGAAGTAAGCAAATGTATGGATCATCTGCCGCCGGCTCCCCGTAGAATTCACTACGGGTATCGCCTAGGGTGACAAATCGGCTGGCGATCGGTCCCGCTGGTGCGTACTGCAGGCCAACGTCATAGCCCCATCGTCTCTCGGGGGGGCGATAGTAGGTCAAGAACTCTCGACGCTGTACGTCCGGCAGGTTGGTTTCCCAAGCATCCGAGTCATAGGGTCCCGTCGATGACGTCCTGAAGCTAAGCTGCAAAAATGCCCCCGCAATATTCATCGGAATATCACCCCATTCCTCCAGCAAGGGTAGGAAGTTATGGAGCCCTCCGTAGCTTTGGTTGAAACGGCTAGGACCAATACCGCTAACAAACACAGCATTCACTGTAGTCTCAACCGCTTTCGAAATCTCACCACGTCTTGCGTTGGAGTTAGTGGCAGTTGAAGGGATCTCGTAAGCATCGCTGGAATAGCGACTTGCCGCACCGTTGAGGCGTCTGAGTACCCTACCAGCAAAGTCCACAGCGGTAGGTGACATCATATCGAAACGATTTTCATGCCACCAATCAGAAGGCGGAACCAGATCATTGGGGCGATCATTATTAGTGAAGGAGGTGTAAAGCGTGTTCCCATCAGCAGTAGAGCACCCATACAAGCCCTGGATATCAATTCCTAAAGGCGACAGGGTGTCTTGCACACTGCCTTCACAGAAGTTATTCGATAGAGGAGTAACAATATCTGCCAAAAGCTCCACAGGGCGCCAGTCATCCTGGGCAGGGTTAGCGAAGGTGCTATCCAAGTTAGTACGGCTGTAGAAGTTGCTGTAGTCAGCTGCTAGTGCGTTGGTAAATTCCTCGACTGGATTACCGCCGGATTGATGGAAGTTCAGATCTCCCTTGGTGTACAAAGCATTGTCTGAGATAAAGGATAGACCAAAGAGATTTTCATCTTCAGGTCCTCCTCCCTGCCGACGGACTGTGTCAGCATTCCTCAATCGGAATCCATGAACGCGACGGTCAGGGTCAGGATAGTAATCCACGGGTTTAGGGCTAATCCCCGTAACATCGTTGATCGGAGGATCTTGACCGGGAAAAGATTGAACCCTCATTCGGGTGCCCACGCTCTCTGGATTAGTCAGATAGTTGGTCCAAGTCGTCGAAGCAGGCCTAGCGATCGCGTCTTCACGCAGGGAGTCTTCGCGGAAGCCATATACAATCCCTCCGTCCAGACTATCCTCAACGTTTCCAAAGGGTATCCAGGTGTCAGGAGTAATTTCGCTGGGAGAATTATCGGCGTCTCGAAGCATATTGACGTCGAGATCTAAGGTGCGGGTGACAAGAAGATCGCGGCTTCCAAAGAATGCAGCATCCATCATGGCAGGATGATGATAAGTCAGAGTCGCCCCGCTCGTCCCTTGGAAAGCAACTAAGCTGCTCTCCGCGCAGACAGGTGCTGAAGCACTACAGTCACTTGGAGGTGTTACTCCCTGATCAACAGGAATACGCCAGCCACCTAGCTCTTTGGGCTTGATGGCGATCGCCGCAGGATCAACTTCAGCAAACACCTTGCCACCAATGATGCTTGCAACTTCTGAATCCGTCAGGAAGGTATCCAGATACTTCTCATCCAATCCCGTTTTGGGCTGGGTATAGGTCACTTCAACGGTTTCATCAGTCGTGTCCACTAACGGATCCGGCAGTGCACCTAGGGTCACCGTGTCCGTAGCAACGCGATCACTCTTAAAATCGTGTTCCGCCGTCGGGAACAGGTAGTAGAGAGAGGGATATTTCGCTTCCACCGGACACAGCGCAGTTGCTAGATGCAGGAAACGACGCTCAGAATCAAAGTCCGTTGGCAGTCCAAAGCCAAAGTAATCATTACCCGTCGACTTGCTAAAGTCACAGCCAAACTCGTAATACTCTCCCTGATAGAAGGTCCGACCACCGAAGGCATACCAAGCGCTACGGTCGAACTGGTTATTGCCGTTGAAGTCTTCGCCGTTATCAGGAAC
>JBCCTE010000134.1:0-7302 GCA_039198915.1 Cyanobacteria bacterium P01_D01_bin.73
ATTTAATCGATTGCAGCCTCCAGCCCGTACTGGGCTTGGCCAAATATAGCCGCAGGTTCTTAGCTCCATCCACTGGTTGTTACCAAAGGTGACCGCAGCGATACCTATTGAGGCGTATACGATACGGCTCGACATCCAATTACACGTTCAATCCTTTCCAACTGAGTTGTCGATAACTTATTCAGCACGATACAAAGAGTTGCCTCGCGTTCTTCCACCATCTTTTTCAAATCTTCAACCTTTCCCTTCCCGAGGTAATACGCTGCGGACATGGGGACAGCATTTCTAGAGTCAACAGAGCCGCCAGGTCTTTTCGACCTTGATACTCCCCTTCTCTGAACAAACTTTCCAACGCAGTCACTTCCAGCGGAACGCACCAAATTGACGCAGTCAATAAACGTCTTATCCATTTCATCCCACTTTGGAGAAACGACAGCTGTCAATATTACTCTTTCACCTTTTCCTATCACCAACTCAACCATTTCATTTGCACCAAATCAGTGCATTGGCAAACCCAAATTTAGGAGGTTTATGTTTTCAGAAAATCGCCTGAATAATCTTTAAAAATTAAGGACTGAAAGGAATCTAATTTAAGAATTTGTTCGAGCCAAGTTTAGGGCGTATTGCTAGTGCAATTCCATACCTACTAGCAGCATTACCTGATCACCATTGGCGTGACTGGGCAGATTTTTTCCAGCGATTCACCTGCATTGCGTAGTTAGTTATCACCTTGCCTTGGCGTTTAATGCTGCCGGCGTGGAGCCCGACGATCGCAATCTTGCCACCCTTTAAACGGGCAATTAGGGCCGATCCCGAAGCTCCGGGGTTAGTGTCGCAATTATGGAAAATACGCCCATCACTGTTCACGCTAGTGATGCTGCAATTGCGATGAATACCGGGAGTTTTCGCCGGTTCGTAGCCGGGAACATCGTTGGGGAAATCTCGGGAGTAACCCGCCAAAAAGATGCGTGTATCCAAGGCTTCGCGCACTTGGCGATCGCTCAGGTCGGGATCATACCAACCTAGCTCGCCGTAAAGGAGCCCCAGGGCATCGTCCAGTTCCAAGATCGCCCAGTCTTCGTCCTGCTCGCCGCGGCTCCACCCTTTGCCGTAGTCCACCACCTTGGCGGAAGTTGAATCCGCCGACTCACCGCGAATCATATTGGGGCGGAACGTGTAGCTTACCCGCCGCAGACTATGGGTCTTTTTGTCCACAATGCAGTGGGCGTTGGTCAGGATAGTGTCAGGGCCAATAAGGCTAGCAGTACACCAGCCTTTGCCCTTGCCTTCGGCGTCTCTCCGCTCCAGCCGCCCGATCGCCGACCAGGGATAATCTGCCGAGGTCATGATGGTGCGGTTATCGGAGCCAACGACGCCCCGCTCCCCCTCAGCCGTGGGATTTAGGGAAACATTGAGTCCCTCGGGCACCGTTCCAGGACTGTCCTCGGAGGTCAGGGCAAGATCAACGGTGGGAAGTTCGAAGTCGTCAACGCTCTGGGCAGTAGCATTTTGAGAAATGTCACCCGGAGCCTGGGCGATCGCCACCACATTACACAACACAACCGCCAAGGCGCTGAAGAAAAAAATGGCACACCCGCGCCAGAATCTTGTTGAAAACTGTCGAAAGCTCATCTTTGCCAAGGGAACTCTACTGTTTGAAATTATCGAACATAGAGGGACCGTGCGTGGCCTGTGGACCGCTCCAATTACTGGCGAATAATCGGCGATGACGGGAAATAGTCTCCCCATGGGTGCCTATCTGCGCCACTCCCCCTGTAAGCCGAATGCTGCCCAATAGTACGGGTGTAGCCCCTCCTCCCACATCTCTAGCTGAGCTTGGCGCAGGGCAGCAGCTGGCGTCTGATCTCCGTTCCAAATATTGGTGTAGAACCGCACCATCAAGTCCGCCGTTTTCTCATCGCTGACGTTCCACAGGGACAACACCGTGCGCTCTGCTCCGGCATACATCAGCCCACGGGTAAGTCCCACCATCCCCTCGCCGCCTACGTTTTCCCCCAGAGCCGTTTGGCAGGCGCTCAAAACCACCAGTTCCGCTGGCAGACGCAAGTTGAAGATATCCGTTAGGCGCAGGAAGCCGTTTCTAGGGTTACCGCTTTCGTCGACGAGGGACAGAATCAGCCCAGACAGCTCAGGATGGGTGGCGTTGGCAAAGCCGTGGGTAGCGAAGTGGACGTACTGGTAGGGGCTGGCGTTGTTGCCGGTTACCCAGTCGTAGTTGGCGTCGAAGTCCAGGACGGCAGTGGTGGAATTGCCTGCCAGAGTGCTATTGGCGAGGGCGAGAAGCTGCTCAGCTTCAGTTTGGGTGTTGGGCAGACGGGCAATGTTGCGCAGGTCGAAGTCCCGGAGGGTACGCTCCACGTCGCCTTTTGTTGCCTGGAGCGTTGGGGAAGAACTGAGGTTAGCGTTAGGGCTGGTGTTAGAGTCAGCGCCAGTGACGCGCGGATCGTCGACGGTGAAAATGGGATCGGCGATAACGGCGAGGCGTCTTGGGGCGGGGGAGCGATCGCCCATAATCCGCCGGTTGGTGGCGATAACCGTGGCGGAGGGAGCGTTAACAATTTCCTTTTCGGCAAGCAAGGGAGTGTATGACGTAGGGTCGCCATCATTGGGGACGGCGATCGCGCTGAAGGGAATCTGGTGCAGGATACCGTCGGGGACGATTAGGAGGCGATCGCCAGTGAGAGCATCGGCGGCGGGGGCAAGAATAAGCTGACTGAGAGCCTGGGCTTTGCGAGCCACCACCAGCGGATTGCCGGCACGATCAACGCTGGCATAAAACTGGCGGGCGGCGGTTTCAATTTCTTCCTCCCCCGGCAGTGCGTAGCTAGTGATGCCGTCGCGATTCACCACCCACAAATAGCTTCGCTGCTCTCCCAGAGAATATTGCAGCAGAGTCGTATCCTCGTCCAACACCTGGGTTTGCACCGCCTCCACCGTCAGGGGCTGGGGATATTGCAGGTCGGCGTAGGCGGGGTTGGTTTGCCGCAGCTCCGACGCTAGGGTGTCCAGCTCGCGCAGGGTTTGGTTACTTTGGCGATCAGCGTCGGCCACAATGGCGGCAACTTCGCTGCTTGCCGTCACTGCCTGGAGACGGGACACTCGTTGGGCGTCAATTTCTTGCAGCCGTTGACGTAGCTCTTGCTCTCGCCGCTGTAGATCGGGATTGATCGTATCGCCCACGTCCAAGTTCGCCTCGGCGAGCAGTTCGATTAAGGTGCGGGCGCGGGTCCGTTCGCTGACGTTAAAGGCACGGCGATCATAGCCAGCTTCGGGATTTTCCTTGTGCAGCTCCATCAATAAGTGAATTTGAAACTGGTAGTAGTCCTGAACGCTGGCGAAGTAGCTGGTGCGAAGGTCGGCGCTGGTGATGCTGTCCCGCAGCCGTTCGACGATCGCGATCGCCCTTTCTACATAGGACAGCGCCTGGGGAACGTCACCCTTTCGCCAGTGCACCACTGCAATATTGCTTAGGGTTAACCCCTCATACTGTTGATTGCCGACGCGGATAAATAGTGCCAGTGATTCTTCATAGCGTTCAATGGCTTCGTCCCATTTTTCAAGCTCTATCAGTAGCCCAGCTATATTGGCCAGCACCACCGCCTGATTATCGCGATCGCCCACCTGACGGCTAATGTCGAGGGAACGGCGGAAAAACTCTAGGGCTTGAGTCTGATTCCCCAGAGCGTCGTAGGTCCCGCCGATGTTATTGAGGACAATTCCTTCACGGGTGCGATCGCCAATCTCCTGAAAAATTGCCAGGGCTTGCTGGAAATAGCCCAAAGCCTCTTCACTTTCATCAAGCTCGCTGTAAGCCAGACCAATATTCGCCAAAGTTGTGCCTTCTCCACTGCGGTCCTGCGCCTCACGCTGTCCCTCTAAAGCCTGCTGATAGTAGCGCTGGGCCTCGCCGAGTTCCCCCAGTTCTGCATAGGCCTTTCCCAAATTGTTTGAAACAACGGCGGCAGAGCCAGAATCACCAAGCTCCGTCAAAATGCGATGGGCCTGTTGGTAGCGACTTAGGGCATCGCCGATTGTTCCCAGGGTCTCGTAGCTTCCCGCCAAATTGTTCAATACCACCGCCTCACCGTGGCGATTGCCTAGCTTACGATAAAGGGGCAAAGATTGCTCATGGTATTCCAAGGCTCTACGGGTGTTGCCCAGAAACTGGTGTACCAATCCCATGCCGTTCAGGGTTCTCGCCACCCATTCCTTCTCTCCCACTCCCTGAAACTTTTCCAGCGCTATGTCGTAATAGTCCAACGCAGCGGCATAGTTACTTAGATCATCGTGATTGGACCCCAGGAAAAAAGCGGCGAGACCGATGACGTACTGGTCCTGGGTATCCTGGGCGATCGCCAAAGCCGCCTCAAAACTTTCAATACTGTTCCGCAGCCCTGTCGCCGTCCCTTCCCGCATCGAATTCAGCCCGTCACGGTATGACCTGTGAACTTCCACCATGGGGCTGTCCACCTGCTGCCAGCGCAATTCATAGGCACCCGTCTCCCCCTTGGCGTAGGCATTGACCTGAATTTCGTAAGTGCCACTATCGGTCAGCTCCACCACGAGCCATGAATGGGTTCCCCCCAAGCTGTCATCGTCAGAGTCGACGGCATTTCCCTCAGAATCCAGCAGGATCACAAAAGCATCAAAATCGTTGCTGGTTAGCTGAATCGAAATTACATCCCCCGCCCGCCCCTCGATTTGATACGCCTCAAAATACGACCCGTCGATCAGGGTTTCACTCTGGGTCGTTAGCTGTCCCACCTTCCGCACGGACTGCTGGGATAGTGTCTCCCTCGCCAGCATCATTCGCTCTGCCTGACGATTCGCGATCGCCTCCCATTTCCCAGTCCGTCGTTCAGCTAGCCGTTCAGCCTGCTGCCTATCCCAACGCCCAACTTCCGCCGTCACCCCATCTCCCAACAGCAAAACCCCAAGCGCTGCCACCAACCCAGCTCGCCATCTTCGATTCGCGATCGCCATCTCTTCACCGTTTGGACTTCAAAAACTGCCTATCGCTAACTTGCCTACCGCCACACCTATCACCGACTTCAGCTAAAGCGCTCTTATCGCTTGACATCACCCTTGAAAGTCAGTTCTGAACCCATCGTTTTTGTCAATCGTTTTTCTCAGAGGTTAATCGCTGACAGGTTCACGAGCTTTTCTGATCGTAGTCCACCGTGAACAACGTTGAATATCAACAGCACCTCATCAAACTGCCCCCAATTAAATTTCCCCCGAATCCATCAATCAAGTTGGGTTGCGTAACTCAAGTTACAAAACCTTGACAAGTAGCTTGGTACCTTACCAACAGTCCTAAGTACATGCCGTTTATTTGAGCATCAAGCTAACTAAATGTTGGGTGGCAACCAAACAATTTGGCAGGAGAGTAATCGAGTCAACTTAGACCAAAGCGCTATCCAAAAGGTGGATTAATTTCCACACGACCACATACCCATAGTCAGTTTCACTCACCCCGGCATCTTTCAGGCATTCATAGCTTTGCCGCCTAAAGTTTGAGCGCTTCAGGTTAGGTACTTAAGCTTCATCGTTCCGAGTCTGACCTTTCGAATTGAGCCGTTCCTTTTTGCTGGCCCACCGATTAGGTGGTGGAAAATATTGTGGCATCTGTAAGCATACAAATCATTGAAGGAAATCCCCATTTGCGATCGCATCTAAGTTGGCGTTTGCAACAGCTAAACTACGACGTTTGCACGACGCCAACACTCCAGCAGGCGCGAGATATGTTGATCCAGGCTCGACCTAGCGTTGTGATTTTGGATGCTGACCTGGCGGAGGGGAACGCACTGGAGTTTTGTCAGTGGATTCAGCAGACCCAATCGGCGCTAGTGCTGATGCTATCGGCGCGGTCCGAGGAGCAGGACGTGGTGAGGGGGCTGGATGCGGGGGCAGATGATTACCTGACGAAACCTTTTGGGGAACGGGTATTGTTTGCTCGGCTACAGGCTTTGATCCGTCGCTGTAAAAGCCAGGTTGCGCCTGCCTATTTGGACTACGGGATATTGCGCATTGATTTGATTCAGCGGCGGGTATGGCTGCGCAATCGGTCCATTGAACTAACGCCCCAGGAGTTCAGCCTGCTTTATGCCCTGGCTCAGTCGGGGGGCAAGCCTTTAAGTCGAACGGAAATTCTTAGCCGAGCGTGGCCGGATAGTATCGATAATCCCCGAACGGTGGATACTCATATCCTTTCACTGCGGAAGAAGATTGAGGTGGAGCCGCGACAGCCCAATACGATTCAAACGGTGCGCAATGTGGGCTATCGGCTCAACGTGGATGCCCTGGAAGAAGGGGTGCCCGTGCGATCGCTCAGTGTTGCCAGCTAGCGAGGTCATGGGATCAGTGCGGGTACGTTAGGTGTTAACGCGCGCTTAAGAAAGTTTGGCGGCTTGAGCTGGTAGAAATAGCTGATAGAACTGTTCGATTGAGTCATCTAAGTCGTCGAATCAGTTTGTCGGTCTATCTATGGCGGTGTGTCTTCTCCAGCTATGACTCGATTTTTATTGACCAATGATGACGGTATCGATGCGCCCGGAATCCAAACCCTAGCGCGATCGCTTCAGGCGCTGGATGGAAACCACGAGCTGCACTGGGTTGCGCCGAGCTGTCAGTATTCCGGCTGCGGTCACCCCGCCATCAGCGAAAAGCCCATCCGCGTTGAACGCCGTGATCGCGAGCCCGCCACCAGCGCCCATGCGGTGTTTAGTTCTCCGGCAAGCTGCACCCGCTTAGGATTGCGCAATCTGACACCTGAAATTGATTGGGTGATTTCGGGGGTGAATGCCGGGGGGAATATGGGCATTGACCAGTACGTTTCTGGCACCGTGGCAGGTGCTCGTCAGGGCGCAATTGACGGCAAACCGGCGATCGCCATTTCACAATATTTCGACGGATCCCCGATTCATTGGCCCACCGTTGAGCGCTGGACCACGATGGTTATCAAAACCTTACTCGGGCGATCGCTGCCAAAGCACCATTTCTGGTCGGTGAATTATCCCCATCTCGCCCCCGATAGTCCGCTGCCGGAGATGATTTTCTGCGATCCATCCCACGACCCCATGCCTTTGGAATATCGCCAAAACGACGACGGCGATTACGTTGCCACCAGCATCTATCGCGATCGCCCGGCGACCCCCGGCACCGACGTTGATATTTGCTTCAAAGGCAACATCGCCATTACACAGCTCAGCGTCTGATGAACGGTGGGGTCGGTATTCTCAGCTATTAGACCTCTTGCGTGAATCCTCGCCCTCACCCTAA
>JBCCTE010000135.1:0-7245 GCA_039198915.1 Cyanobacteria bacterium P01_D01_bin.73
AGAATTTCTACTCCAGAAACTCTGAAATCAGCAAAAGTTTTAGGTGGTGCTATGGCGGAGTCGGGTGCGGCAGAAATCGGCATTATCATGGGCAGCGATTCGGATTTGCCGGTAATGCAGGCAGCGATCGCCATTTGTGAAGAGTTTCAGGTGCCGACGGGGGTGGCGATTGTGTCGGCTCACCGAACGCCGGACCGAATGGTGGAGTACGCTCGGTCGGCGCGCGATCGTGGGATTCAGGTGATTATTGCGGGAGCAGGCGGTGCAGCGCATTTGCCGGGGATGGTGGCGGCGCTGACTCCGTTGCCGGTGATTGGGGTGCCGGTGCCGACTCGCCATTTAGGGGGCGTTGATTCCCTCCACTCCATCGTGCAAATGCCTCGGGGGATTCCGGTGGCGACGGTGGCGATCGGCAATGCCCAAAATGCTGGGCTTTTGGCGGTACAAATTTTGGCGTGCCAGCGTCCGGCGCTTTTGGATCAGGTGCAGGACTATCGCGATCGCCTCAAAACCATTGTGATGGATAAGCAATCCAACTTGGAACAACTGGGCTACCAGCAATATTTAGAGCAGATGTAAAACGTCTACAGTCGGTAAATTCTCCAGGACTGGGCGGCGGCACGGTGAATTAGAGAGTGTCGGTGGACCAGGGTGTTGATATTGGTGCTGTAGCCGCCGCCGATCACGCAGGCGACTGGATATCCCGCGCTGATACAGGTGCCGAGGACCTGCATTTCCCGCTGAAACAATCCGGTGTCGGTCATGGCGAGCTTGCCCAGGCGATCGCCCCGGTGGGTATCAACGCCAGCATCGTAGAGCACTAAATCTGGCTTAACCTGGCTCAGCAAATCCTCCAGATGGCTGTCCAACGTTCGTAAATACGCCTCGTCCTCGGTGCCAATTTCCAAGGGCACGTCCAAATCGCTGACCTGTTTACGCAGGGGAAAGTTTGCGCCGCAGTGCATCGAAAAAGTGAAAACATTTGGATCGTCCTGGAAAATCCATGCCGTGCCGTCGCCCTGGTGCACGTCCAAATCCACAATCAAAATTTTTCGGACTTCTCCCTCGTCCAGCAGCAGGCGGGCGGTGACGGCAATATCGTTAAAGATGCAAAAGCCAGAGCCGTACTCGGGGAAAGCGTGGTGGGTGCCGCCAGCTAGGTTGCACGCTAGACCGTTTTCCAGCGCTAGGCGAGCCGTTAGGACTGTGCCCCCGACAGCGATGCGGGTGCGGCGGGCGATCGCCTCACTCCAGGGCAACCCAATTCGCCGCTGTACCTTTGGATCCAGAGTGCCAAAGCGGTAGGAATCCACGTAATCCGGCGCATGGATCCGCTCGATCCAGTCCCACGGCGTTAGTTCCGGGCAAAAAAACTGCGACTCCACCATCGCCCCATCCCGTAGCAGCAGATTTTTCAGCAGGCGAAATTTCGCCATGGGGAAGCGATGGGTTGATTCCATCGGCGCGGAATATTCTGGGTGGTAAACCAGAGGGAGGTCCATTTGGGAATGAATTTTGGGATGAATTAGGCTGGGGGAACACCGGTTATAAACGATCCGGCTTTGATAATTTATCGATTTTGCGCGTTTTCGACAGGCTTTTAACAATATTGGGTGAGCCCTATGGAACCTTTAACGGTGGTTTGGCGCTATGGCGATTCCGACCCGGCAAATCCCGCCCATTTTGAGACCATTTCTCAGTGGTGGGCGCGGCTCAATGGTCAGACCATCACCTGGCGGCAGCGATTGATGGACCAGACCCCCGACCCGCGCCAGTTGGACTGGGAGGTGGAGCGGTTTGATGAGCAGTTTGTGTGCCAGGGGGCAGAGGTGCGGGGCATCTCGCTGTACTGGCACAAGGTGGGACAGGAGGCTGAGCGTAACTCGACGCCGGCAAAGCTAGAGCTAGATACGCTGCATCAACATCTGTATATCTATCCGAAATCTCAGCCGGACCTGGTGATTCGGGTGGGGCTGCCGGAGGTGACCTATCAAACCTTGAGCGTGGCGGCGTCCCAGTGCGAAGTGGCAGCGAAGGCGGGCGGCTACCAGCTTAGTGTTTTAGACAAGACCCAGGGGCTACAGGTGAATATTGCCTTGAGCGCTGAGCAAGCTGCGGCGCTGAAGCAGCAGTTGCCGTAGATTCGAACGCTAAAGTTAGCGACCTGAAAACTTGGCGGCTTTTGGTGGACCGGCGGTAACGATCGCCAATCGGTCCGGCTCGATAAGCTGCTGAATCACCTGGTTGACCTGGGCGACGGTGACGCTGTTGATGCGATCACCAAATTTTGCCAACTCGCCGGGGGGCAGTCCGTGGACCCATTCCATCACCAGATGCTCAGCAAGGATATCGGGATCCGCGAGGGTGACGGGATAGCTGCGCACCAAAGCCTGCTGCGCCGCCGTCACCTCCGCCGCCGTAACGCCCGATCTCCGCAGGGTTCCCAACTCTTTGCGCACTAGCTGGATTGCGGTATTGACGTCCTGGGGGGCAGTTTGAAAATCGATGGAGAAGGGACCGGCGGTTTGACCCGTTTGGAATTGGCTGTAAATGCCGTAGGTTAAGCCGTGCCGATCGCGCAGGGTGCGCCCCAGCCGACTCGCCAAGGTGTCGCCGCCGAGGATTTGGTTGAGCACCAGGGCGGGGTAGTAGCGGGGGTCGGTGCGGGTGATGCCGGGGTAGCCCATTACGGTGATGGCTTGGGATTTGGCGGCGATCGCCCGATAAATATGCTGGAGTTTATTGGGGCGCTGGGGCTGTTGGGTTTTGATTTGGGGCGCGGGCGATCGCTGCCATTCACCAAAGGTTTCGCCAATAACCTGCCGCAGCCGACCGGGATCGATATCGCCAATAATTGCCAGCACGGTGCCGTTGGGGCGGTAGTGCTGTTGATAAAATTTCTGCACATCCTGGCGGGCGATCACCTGCAATGTTTCGGCGGTGGCAAAGGTGCGGAACGGATGCCCCGCCGGATACATCAGCTGCTGCGCCCGTTTTCGCGCCACGTAGCTGGGGGTGTCCAGGCGGTTTTTTAGCGTTGTCAAAGCCTGCTGGCGATCGCGATCCAGCGCCGAGGCTTCAAACCGGGGTCGCTGCAATAAATCCCCCAACAGCCGCACCAAATCCTGCTCCTGATCCGCCAGTGCCTGCCCGGAAATCGCCACCCCCTCCCGATGGGCGTGAAAGTTCAGCTCAATGCCCCGCGATTCCAGCGCCTGGGTTAACGCCGCCTCTGAGCGATCGCCACTGCCCGCCCACAGTCCCGACGCCACCAACTCCGCCAACCCCGCCCGCTCCACCGGATCCCACTGTCGACCCGCTGGCACATACCCTGCCACCGTCACCGTCGGCGTGCTGTCATCCCGCACCAGCAACACTTCCAACCCGTTGGGCAAGGTCACCACTTCCGGCGCGATCGCCGTATCGTCAGACTTTTCATCAACCGCGTTGGAGCGAGGCAAATACTGTTTCACTAACGCTGCAACCGTTTGTGGTTCCGCCGTCTCCTCCGATACCGAAGCGTGATCCCCATGGTGAAAACGCTGCACTCGCGATCGCCGGTTCCAGCCCGGTCCCTCATCCCAGCCCGCATCCACCGCCACTGAATCCCCCGAAGCCTCCAGCCAGCCCACCGTGACCTGATCCGCCGCCAAATACTTACGTGCCACCCGCTGCACATCTGCCGGCGTCACCTGATCCAGGGCGCCCAACAGGCGATCGCGATAATTACAATCCGCCAAAATCAAACAATCCTGCCCCAGCCGCATCCCCTGACTGGTCACATCCCGCTCGTCCAGCAACATCTGCGATCGCACCAGCACCTTCGCCCGCTCCAGCGCCTCACGGTTAACCCGCCCCCCGCGCACCTGTTCCACCGTCGCCAACACCCGCCGCTGCAACGACTTCAACGGCACCTCCGCCAAGCCCTCAATCACCAGCTGGTACCAGCCACGGTCCACCCCGTGGAACAGCAGCCCATCCACCGTGCCAGCCAAAGGCTCCTCGCTATCCACCAGAGTCTGATTCAGCAGCGATCGCCGCCCCGTCGCCAACACCCGCGACAGCACTAACAGCGCCGCCTCATCCCCATGTCCCGCTTCCGGCATGGGATACACCAACTGCAATAGCGGCACCCCGTTAAATCCCTGAAGCCGCAGCGGATTGGTGACAGTCCCCTCGCCCTCCGGCAACTCAGGATTTGCTACAGCCTGCTCTTCTAACGTCTTCTTGCCCAGAGCCTGCTTGCCTTGAGTAACCTGTCGCGACACCGTTTGGGCAATCCCCACAGACCGCTCGTCCAAATCTATCCCCCAAGGCTGAATATTGCCAAATAGCCGCCGCACCAGGGAAAAAGCCTGGCTTTCATCAAAATCACCAACAATGGTCAGCACCGCATTATCGGGACGATAAAACCGGCGATAGTGATGCCGCAGCGTCTCAATATCCAGCGTCGTCACCCCCGCTGCTGTGCCACCGATGGGCTGAGCGATCGCCCGTCCCGGAAATGCCCGCGCCATTACCGCCGCATCCAACCGATAGGCCGGCTCATTGCCATAGCCCGCCAGCTCCGACAGCACCACCGATCGCTCCTGCTCGAGCGCCGCCCCCGTCAACGCCGCCCCCGTCATCCGGTCCGCCTCCAGGGTCAGCAGCGCTTCCAATTGCCCTCGCCCCGCCGTATTTACAAACGCCGTACTGTCGTAGCCCGTTGACGCATTGGACTCGCTCCCCAGCGCCGAAAACAACCAGCCAAACTGCACCGGTCGCGATCGCGTCCCCTTAAATAACAAATGCTCCAGCGTGTGGGCCAACCCGCTATCCATCAGCGTTTCATTGCGAGTCCCCACCCGATACCAAACCTGCACCGACACCACCGGAGCCGTCGCCACCGGCCGCGTCACCACCGTCAGCCCATTTTCCAGCCGCACCACCCGCGATCGCCCCGCATTAGCGCCAGCGAATTTAGCCGTTGAACTTTTCGTCAGAACTGAGCGATCACCGGTCCTAGCCTTAGACGCACCAAACTGAGCCTCCCCCTGTGACGGAAAAGACCCAGCTGATGAAATCGTAGATGTCCACACTGACGTAGAAAGCCCTGATGAATCGGGAGAATCCCCAATCCATTGGTCACTGGAGTTCGGTGTAATTGCGCCAACAACAACAGCCAAACCGGCTGCCGCTGCCCCCGTCCCCAATAACCAACTTAGCCACGAAAGTGAATGCGGAAAACGTGCCACGGTAGAAGAAGACCAAAGAAATCTAGACTTCTGGCAACTCGCCCAGAGCGTCAGTGAAAGCTCCAACAGGCAAGATCTTCACAAAACACTATCAACTTAAGTAAATAAAGCTGCCTTGTATCGCTCTTCGAACGAGGACAACCTTCCAAAGCTTTTAATGTCTTAGATGATACTTGCTGTGCCGGGTCTAACCCCTCACTCCCGGTTGAATCGTCGTGCCGCATTGCATTTCGTTCTGCGGTTGAGACTACTATAGCAAACTCATCCGAGAAAATACGTAGAAATTTATGTTGTCTTAGGAAGCTCTTGCAGTAGCGATCAGAGGAATATGGGTGAATTGTCTTGATTTCTCAGTAATTACCGCAGTTTATCCGGGGATCGTCACTGAATTGGGCACTTTAAGGCTAGTCAAACTGATTGTTAAAACACACTTTTGAGGCCGCGGAAACGTATTATTGTTTCTCAGCTCGCCACTTAGCGAGTTCTAGCGACGGTCGATGGTCTTTTCTTTGCTGCAATTTCATTGTTTGCAGGCTTTAGGCTAAGCCGCTAATCGAGCGCTGGATATTTTCGTGTGAGGGAATGGTTAGCCAGCCTGAGTAAAGCACTAAGGGCTGAAACCTTAACTCTGACTAGGCTTAAGCTGAAATCAATAACAGCTTCTAGCCGTTGCAAGATATAAGATAACGCACATAAAACCGTGACTTACTCCGCCCCCCCTGCTCCTGTTAATCCTATCCAAGCTGATCCTACTCAAGCTGATCTCTTACCTGTGGAACCCCCTACTATTTTGAACCTAGATGCTGTTACCCGAAGCTTTCAGCCGGGACAGGTCAAGGCGGTAGATAATGTGAGTCTGACGCTACAGAAGGGGGAGCTGCTGGCGTTGCTGGGACCGTCCGGTTGTGGGAAGACGACGCTGTTGCGGTTGATTGCTGGTTTGGAGCGCCCCGATGGGGGGCGAGTGGATATTGCAGGGCGACCGGTGGCGGGGGATGGACATTGGCTGCCTCCGGAGGACCGGCAGTTGGGCATGGTGTTCCAGGATTATGCGCTGTTTCCCCATTTGTCCGTGGCGGATAATGTGAGCTTTGGTTTGAAGGGGACGAAGGGGGCGCGGCGGCGTTCAGCGACTCAGATGCGCGATCGCGTAGCCCAGTCTATTGATTTGGTGCGGCTGTCGGGGTTGGATAAGCGCTATCCCCACGAGCTGTCGGGGGGGCAACAGCAGCGGGTCGCGCTATCGCGGGCGTTGGCTCCCGATCCAGCGCTGGTGCTGTTGGATGAACCGCTGAGTAATTTGGATGCCCAGGTTCGTCAGAGCTTGCGCGAAGAGGTGCGATCAATCTTGAAGGCGTCGGGAGCGTCGGGGGTGTTTGTGACCCACGATTGCGAGGAGGCGATGGCGATCGCCGATAAAGTGGCGGTGATGCGTCAGGGGCGGATTGAGCAGTTGGATCGTCCGGAGGTGCTGTACTGGCAGCCGGTGTCCCGGTTTGTGGCCGCATTTGTGGCGCAGATGAATTTCATTCGTGCTCGAAGAGGTGAGCAGGATTGGGAGACCGAGCTGGGTAAGTTCTCGGGTCGGGTCACTGGAAATATCGAAGTGTCCGCGTTGCCCTCCACGAGAGAAGTCACCCTGGGGGTACGCCAAAGTAATTTGCATCTTGACCCGGAAAGCAGCGATCGCCCCGGCAATGCCCGCGTTTTGAGTCGTCAGTTTCTGGGGCGGGAGTATCGATACACCCTAGAGCTACGCCCCCATCCCCAGTTCCCATCCAGCGACACTGTACAAACTTTGCAGGCGTTGACCCCTGTGGGCGATCGCTTCGAAATTGGCGATACCGTCAATGTCAGTATTGGCGGTCAACCGCTTCGGGTTTTTGCTGAGTAGCCGCAATCTCCCTGCCAGGTGATTGGTTTGATGACTTGCGTGGCTCTGAGACTCTCTCTACTTGAAGATTTTCGCTCAGAGATTATTTGATGCGCCCTTTATCGGTGCCATCAT
>JBCCTE010000136.1:0-7228 GCA_039198915.1 Cyanobacteria bacterium P01_D01_bin.73
CAGAATCATAAAAAATAGTCTCATCAATAGCTTCGACGTACTTACGATTAGTCCTGCGAAACTGCTTTGAATTAAGACCTTCTCTGCCAAAAAGCTGAACGATATTAACACCGACTAAATTCTCCTGAAGGGCAGAGTTTAAGTCGGATAATTTTTCCCGGGCGCGGTAATTTGCTCCGCGATATTTGTATTGGAAAAATATGATTAGTCCTGTTACTGGCAATAAAAAAAACAGCAGTAGAGTTGCTAACTGCCACTGCCGGTAAAACATGATGGCAACTAGCAGACCGATGGAAAAAATATCGCTAACAATTCCAACGGCACCCGTGGAAAAAACCTCGCCCAAGGCATCAACATCGCTGGTCAATCGAGTAATTAATCGACCCACCGGGGTGCGATCAAAAAAGCCCATTGCCAGGGAGATGACATGGCGAAATAGATCCTGACGAATATCTGCCGTAATTCGCTGCCCAACTTCCTGAACTAAATATCCTTGAACGCCCTGTAAGCACAAACGGACGGCAACGGTGACCAAAAGCATCCATGCCACGGCACTCAATCCTTCCTGCAGGGAAAGCTCTCTTAAAAAGCCGAAAGTGGTTGGCTCATCGCGGATGATTGAGATGGCTTGACCGACCAAAATGGGCTGGACTGCGGCGGCGATCGCCAGGGGAAACAGCAGCATCAGGGCGATCGCCAACATGCGCGCATTCCGCTTAGCGTAGGGCAATAGGGTTAAGAATAGCCGCCAATCATTACTATCTTTGGGTCTGGAATTAGAGGCATTGGGGAAGGAAGCAGCCATGTAGTTAACGGGCAGAAAGTGATAGGGCGACTGACGAAAGTTAGCAGAGATTGGGAGCTTTATCTCAGCTATTGGGAATAGAAGTTTCGGGCGTAGATATTTTGAGCAATGGCATTGACTTTATTCACCTAAAGCACATCAGCGGCACTGGGCGGACAGAGACTTTTTATGGTTCAGGCGCTGTTGTTTGAAACTGAGCGTTATTTCCCAGAGCGAATCTGAATTTCAGCTCGTTTCCAAACTATTGCCTTCAGAAAATGAATATTGAGCTTCAGATATATTAGATATTCTGGCGCTATTACCCAAGGCTTTTTGATGGAGGGGTCTTCCCGAAACCGTTAGAATTGGGGCAGTGACATTAGTTTGATTCTAAGGATTTTCGATACCTAACGGGGGGTACGGATATGGTGTCAACACCGCAGGCCACAAGTGCAGTTCAACCTCAGGATGTGCAGGTTGCACCCATTGGGGTGGGCACGCGGGCGCTGCGATCGCGCACCTGGGATCGGCTGAAGTTTGAAATTGAGTATTCCCGGAAGAAGGGCACCACGGCGAATAGCTACCTGATTGAGGGCGATTGCCGGGCGTTGATTGACCCTCCCGGTGAGCGGTTTACTTCCCTGTTCTTGGAGGCTTTGACGGAGCGTTTAGACGGGAACGCTTTAGATTTTATTGTCTTGGGACACGTCAATCCCAACCGTGCCGCTACGTTGGATAAGCTGCTGGCGCAATATCCCGAAGCTTGCATTATTTGCTCCAAGCCGGCTGCGGAAAGTCTGCGATCGCTGCTGGCGGATCGTTTCGCCCAAGGTGGTCCCAACTTGCCGCCGGAAGTGAAGGTAATTAAGGGCGATGAAATGACGGTGGACCTGGGACAGGGTCACTGTTTGGAGTTTCTCCGTATTCCAACACCTCGCTGGCCCGATGGCTTGGCGACCTTTGATCGGGCGAGTCGGATTCTGTTCTCTGACAAGTTTTACGGCGCCCACGTTTGCGGTGACCAGGTACTGGACGAGGGCTGGAAGATTTACGAGGACGATCGCCGGTTCTTCTTTGACAGCCTTCATGCGCCCCAGCTTCGACAGGTGAATGCTGCGCTGGACAAGATGGAAGAGTTTGAGGAGCTGGACTCGATTGCTCCGGGCCACGGTCCCATGGTGCGCTATGGGCGAGTGGAGCTGATGAAGCAGTATCGGGAGTGGGCGAGCAAGACGGCGAATCAGGGACCGCTGGTGGCGCTGATTTATGCGTCTGCCTACGGCAATACGGCGGCGGTGGGGCAGGCGATCGCCAGCGGCATCACCAAGGGCGGGGCGACGGTGGAGTTGATTAACTGCGAGCACACCTCCCCGGCGGACATTAAGGACGCGGTGGAGCAGTGCGCTGGATTTATCATCGGTTCGCCAACTCTGGGGGGGCACGCGCCAACGCAAATTCAAACGGCGGTGGGGATTGTGATTGCCAATGCGGCGAAGACGAAACCGGCAGGGGTGTTCGGATCCTTCGGCTGGAGCGGTGAGGCGATTGATCTGCTGGAGCAAAAGGTTCAGGACGGCGGTTACAAATTTGCGATGAATACCATTCGCGTGAAGTTTGCCCCCGACGCGGCGACCTTGAAGAGCTGCGAGGAGGCGGGCACTGATTTTGCTCAGTATCTGCGCCGCGCCGAAAAACGCCGCACCCGCCGCACCAAGAAGCGGGGCGATGTGAGCGATCGCACCTCCCAGGCAATGGGACGGGTGGTTGGTGCCCTGTGCATCGTGACGGCGAAGCGGGACGATGTGGAAACGGCAATGTTGGCATCGTGGGTGTCTCAGGCAACCTTTAGCCCGCCGGGATTGACGGTGGCGGTGGCGAAGGAGCGTGCCGTGGAGGCGCTGATGTCGGAGGGGGATGATTTTGTAATTAACGTCCTGCCGGAGGACAGCGCCCTATCGCGTAAATTTATGCGGGACTATGAACCCGGCGAAGATCGCTTCAAGGATCTGGATACGGAAATGGCCGATAACGGCTGTCGGATTATTAGCGGTGCATCAGCCTATATGGAGTGCAAGGTGGCTCAGCGGATGGAGTGTGGCGACCATTGGGTGACCTACGCGATCGCCAAGCAGGGTAACGTCCTGAATTCCAACGCCCTGACGGCGCTTCACCACCGTAAGTCGGGCAGCCACTACTAAAGTTCAGTCTTCTGAGACTCGGTCACTTTATCCTCAGCTAGTCAGCCAGCTAGTTAATATCAACCGGCTAGTTAATATCAATGGGACAAGTTTGGGCTAGGTTACTCAGCCGGCGATCGCGATTTTGGTCGCTGGTCGTCGGCACGGTGATCGCCTTACTTTTAATTGCCCTGGCGGTTTCCCTAAACCACAATCGCCAGCAACCCGTCGATACCATTTTTGTGCTGGGAGGCAGCGTTCGCCGAGAGATGTACCTGGCGGAAACCCTGCCGCGCGGGGAAAATGTTCCGGTTTTAGTTTCCAACGGCTCATCATCCCCCTGCGTGCGCGCGCTGTACGAACGGGAGGGGCGATCGCCCGATGGCGTTTACATCGAACACTGCGCCCGGTCCACCTTTGACAACTTCACCTACGGGCTCCCCTTTTTCCGGCAGTGGCACAGCCGCCATATTCAACTCCTAACCTCCGGCAGCCATGTGGGGCGATCAACGTGGCTGGGGCGGCTAATGCTGGGAGCCCACGGCATTTGGGTCGATATTGTGGACGTGCCAGAGACGGGGGTGCCGGGCAACGTCGAGCGGTGGTGGAAAACGGGGCTAGATCTGGGGCGAGCGTTGCTATGGCTACCCTTCAGCTACGTTTACGAGCCACGGTGCAATCAGGTGGATCCGCTACCGCAGGTGGATTTGGATTCCGTGTGTTTTAAAAGATGGCTGCGTTGTGAAAATCAAGCCAATCTGAAAAACTACTGCGAAATCCGCGATTCCAAGCGCACCTTAGAAAGCGAGGCTTGGCGATCGCTATTGAACACCGGGGGCGATCACATTTTTCGGCTACCGTGATGGGTGATCGCAACTTATAGGCATTACAAATATCGGCGATTCCTAATACAACGTTGCTAGAGCTAAAGGCTTGTTTACAATAGGGCGTTGTCGTCAAAAGTCGAGCAAAGCCATGGGTCGCGCGAAAAAAGTTGTGTTGGCATATTCCGGAGGTGTTGATACCTCCGTTTGTATCCCCTACTTGAAAGAGGAATGGGGCGTCGAAGAGGTCATCACCTTGGCGGCGGATTTGGGTCAAGGGGAAGAGCTGGGACCGATTAAGCAAAAGGCGTTGGACTCGGGGGCGGTGGTGTCCCTGGTGAATGACGGGCGTGAGGATTTTATTCGCAATTACGCATTCCCGGCGATTCAAGCGAACTTGCTTTATGAGGATCGCTATCCGCTGTCTACGGCATTGGCGCGACCGTTGATTGCCAAAATGTTGGTGGATGCGGCGGCGGAATATGGTGCCGATGCAGTTGCCCACGGTTGTACCGGTAAAGGTAACGACCAGGTGCGCTTTGATGTATCCATCGCTGCCCTTGATCCCAATCTAAAAGTGCTGACTCCGGCGCGGGAGTGGGGCATGAGCCGGGAAGAGACGATCGCCTACGGTGAAAAATTTGGCATTCCGTCGCCCGTAAAGAAAAAGTCTCCCTACAGCATCGATAAAAACCTGTTGGGACGCAGCATCGAGGCGGGTGTTCTGGAAGATCCTTGGGTAGAAGCGCCGGAGGAAGTGTTCGAGATGACCAAGGCGATCGCCGACACCCCCGACGAGCCGGATTACGTTGACATTGGCTTCGAGCAGGGTAAGCCCGTAAGCCTAGACGGTCAGGCACTGGATCCCATCGAGCTAATTACTCAGTTAAATGAGCGCGTTGGAAACCAGGGCATTGGGCGCATCGATATGGTGGAAAACCGGGTGGTGGGCATCAAGTCTCGCGAGATTTACGAAGTGCCTGCGCTGCTGGTGCTAATTCAAGCGCACCGGGATTTGGAAAGCATGACCCTCACCGCCGATGTGACCCGCTATAAGCGCGGCATTGAGCAAAGCTACGGCGAGCTGGTTTACAACGGTCTTTGGTATAGCCCTCTGAAGTCGGCGCTGGATGCGTTTATTCAGGACACCCAACAGCGGGTTACCGGTACCGTTAAGGTGAAGCTATTTAAGGGCAGCGCTCGGGTTGTGGGGCGCAAGTCTGACCTGGCGATTTACTCCGAAGAGCTGGCAACCTACAGTTCCGACGACCAGTTCGACCACAAGGCAGCGGAAGGCTTTATCTACGTTTGGGGACTTCCCACCCGGGTGTGGTCCGAAAACCTGCGTAACAGCTAAGGCGAGGGGTTAGACCCATAGGGTACGACTGTTACAACAGAAACGTACCCCCTCGCGATCGCCGAGTGTAATCAAAGCCCATGCAACAGCTTTCGACGTCACCCCATAAAAGCGCCCTCTGGACTAATGTCATTGCCCTGGCTGTGCTCCAAGGGGCGATCGCCTTTGCGTGGGTTGCCTATCGCGCCTACCTTCCGGTGCTCTTTGAACAGGTCGGACTACCCGGCACGGAAATTCCCGTTAGTCGCGGGGAAGATTTTATGGCGATCGCCCTGGAACCGATGATGGGTTTCTGGAGCGATCGCTATCGAGCCAGCCTAGGCAAACGGTTTTCCTTTGTCGCCGTTGGCGTTGGGATTGCGGCGGTGATTTTGCTGGTGGTGCCGGCGATCGCTGCCGGGCGAAATCCAGTGATGGGAATTATTTTGGCGGTGCTGTTGATTGGCTGGGCGATCGCCATGGCCGCCTTTCGCAGTCCGGCGATCGCCCTGCTGCGACAGTACGCCTTGGAAACGCAACTCGCCCAAACCATGGGACTGCTGCTATTTGCGATGGCCATGGTGGGAGCCTTTGCAAAACCCCTACAAACCTTTTTGTTGGATCTCGGCGCACCGACCGCCCTTGGTGGCAGTTCACTCGTATTGGTGGCCAGCGCTGGAGCGTTGCAACTGGTGAAACCAGAGCGCAAGTTGGCGGCGGTTGAAATTCCAGAAGCGCCGCCTTCCCTTGGAGCCAGTGTGCAAACAACGCCTTGGGTCAAGGTGGGACAGGTCTTGATGTTGGGGGGGGCGATCGCCTGGGGATTGCGGCTAATTGTGGGCAGTTTGGGACCCGTCCTTGCCGATACTTTCCCGCAAATCACACCCGGTCCCGCAGTTTTTGCGTTTCTATTTACCGCCGCCTGTCTCGCTGTCCCTGCCGGTGCCCTAAACAGTTTGTGGGGACTGCGAAAAATGATGTCCGGCGCGGCACTGATGCTGATGCTGACTGTGACGGGCTTGCAAACTTCCCTGCCGCCGAACGCCGTCATTATTTTGATTGTGATTTCAATGCTGGCGTGGACTGTGGTGTTTAACGGCGCGATTCCCCTGGCGTTTTTGGTATTGACGGGCGATCGCGGTGGACTAGCGGTGGGTGCCTACTTTGGTGGCTTTGCTGCCGGGATGGCATTACTCAACTGGACGCCCTTCGGAGATGTTTTGGAAACCACCTCCAGTCGCGCTGGAGCTAGCGGCATTGTTTTTGCGGCGATCGCCGTTCTTGTCTGGCAACTGGGGCGATCGCGCGGCGTCAAAAAAGCCTCGGCGTCGCAGGCAGTCAAACCTTAAAACAACGCCGAGGCTAAGGGTGTTTAACCAGAATGGTTAATCAGGAGCGACTACTTCGATTCCGGCAGTAAACACTTATCGGAGTCGCAACCCGCCGGTCCTGCTTCCGTCAATTCGCCAGAGTCATAGCGGGATAGCGCCACATTGAAACTATCCACCGTACGCCGCTCCAGCATTTCCTGCACCAGTTGGTTGTAGGTTTTGCGGTCAATCTTCTCGAAAGGCAAACGGGGGAAAGGCGCATCAAAACGAGCCAGCAGCGCCGCACTCATATAACCCTCGTCGTTTTGCACCGCCTGGTGAATCCGCTGAGCCAACGGCTCCACCTCTTCCTCCCGCAGCTCAATGGTGGCGGAAGTGTTGTGGGCGGTGTAGTGAGTTTGCACCTGCATATAGAAGTCAAACTGCGCCAGCGCCGAAAACTTCTCAATCGCAATATCATCCGCCCCCGGCAAATCTGCCCAGGACACCGCCACCGGAATTTCCACTAGCCACTCGGAGCAGCGCGGATCAAACGGATCGTTGAGCAAATTGCCCTCCTCATCCTTATCTGCCTGGGACGGCACTAGGCTATAGCCGTAATCCATGCAGGCCCGCGCCACCGGATCGTTCTTGCGGAAGGTAATCCGACGGATAAACCGAGCCGCCTTGGGCGGGTGCCAGCCAGGGGAAGAGCCCGTTAACAGGGATTTGGTGCCAGCCGGCTGGACTGTGGTGCAGCGGTTGGGGCGTTCTAGACCGTGGCGATCGCAATACTC
>JBCCTE010000137.1:0-7189 GCA_039198915.1 Cyanobacteria bacterium P01_D01_bin.73
CCAGGAGCTGCTCGCCATAGGGATTGATAAACGTCAGGCAACCGGTCAAGTCCACGGTGTACACCATGTCATTGGCGGTTTCTACATAGGATCGAAAGAGAGGATCGACGCCGGGGGGGTGGGGGCGATCGCTGCTGACGGTGGGTAAGGGAGGTGACGGAGTTGGTGGCGTTGGTGCGGATGCCTGGAGGGATTGCTCCAGCTGATTGAGGCGATCGCGCAGGGCACTGTACTCTCGCTTGAGGGCTTGGTAATCGTTGGGGGAAGGAAGGGAGGAATCGGTAGACATAGCCAGTTAGAAATAAACGGGAAGGAGTGAGCAGAGATACAGGATGCGTCCGTCAGAACATCTGGGTGCGACGACTTTTGGGATGTGATGTGCAGGCTAAACAGCGAACGCCGAGGAGACCGGCAGATAGAGAAGCGGTCGATAGGGTATCTTTGCTAAGGGCTCACAAAACCATAAAAAGTCAATATAAGGAGCGGTACAAAAGGCACGGGGGCTTGAAAGACTCGAGGATCAGTGAGGCTATTAAACAGGGCTCCTGATTTAACTCTTGACGAATCAAGACTTTGGGCAGCTGGATATCGAGTCAAGATATATTGATTCATCGCCTGCTCGCTCCAACCCTGCGAAACTTCGTGAAACTACGACGTGTCCCAATGCTTTTTTCAGAGGTTACTCCTCCTCATCCGCATAGCTACACGCATCGTTTTGATCTCAGTGTGCCCGTTTTAGCGTGAGTTGTCCCCTTTTCTAGCGTTCTGCCCCCTTGGCTCCCATGACTGTTTCTACAACACCAAAATTATCCACCAGGGTTTCTGGGACGCGCTCTGATGTTGATAAGTTTGACGCGGATCAATCTGACCTGGATCCATCCATAACGCCGGAGCTGGGCGATGGGGAAGATACTTCCCACGGTTTCAAGTCTCGGGTGCGATCGCCGAAGCCCTGTGGAACGCCGCCGTTGGTTGGGGCATCGCTGAAAGAAATTGAAGCATGGGTAGTGGATCAGGGACAGCCTAAGTATCGAGGGAAACAGATCTATCAGTGGATCTACGAGCGTGGTGTTCGATCGCTGGGAGATATTTCCGTGCTGCCCAAGGCGTGGCGACAGACAGTGGAAGCGTCTGGAGTTGACGTTGTGGGGCGATCGCCGATTCACTACCGCAGCGATGCCCCTGATGGCACCATTAAGCTGCTGTTGCAGATGCCCGACGGCAATATTGTCGAGACGGTGGGGATTCCGACGGATAAGCGGCTGACGGTGTGTGTGTCGTCCCAGGTGGGCTGTCCGATGGCGTGCGATTTTTGCGCCACCGGGAAGGGCGGCTGGCAGCGAAATTTAAGCCGCGGGGAAATTGTGGAGCAGGTGCTGGCGGTGCGAGAGGTGTTTGACCGCCGGGTGAGCAATATCGTTTTTATGGGCATGGGCGAACCGCTGCTGAATTCGTCGGCGGTGCTGGGGGCGGTGCGATCGCTCAACGAAGACCTGGGAATTGGGCAGCGCAATATCACCGTGTCCACCGTCGGAGTGCCGGGGCAGATCCATCGGCTAGCCCAAGCAAAATTGCAGGCGACGCTGGCGGTAAGTTTGCACGCGTCTAACCAGAAAATTCGACAGCAGTTGGTGCCTACGGCGAAGCGATACCCCATTGGGGCGCTGTTGGATGACTGTCGCGATTACGTGCGAGAAACCAGGCGGCGGGTGACCTTTGAATATATTTTGTTGGCGGGCGTCAACGATACGGTGGAGTCGGCGCGCGAGCTGGCGGGGCTGCTGCGGGGATTCCAAAGCCACGTCAATTTGATTCCCTACAACCCCATCAATGAGGCAGATTATCAGTGCCCCAGCTCCCGGCGAATTGACCAGTTTGTTCGCACCCTGCGGGACCGGCGGGTGGCGGTTAGCGTACGGCGGGCACGGGGCTTGGAGTCTGACGCTGCCTGCGGTCAGTTGCGGGCATCTCGAGCGAAGGTTACAACCGGTTAAGAACATTGACTACCAGTCTCACTTAGCCTTTTCTTCGCCATGATCGCCACCGTAAGCACCGTCCCCTTTGTTGATCTGTCCTTTCAGCACGACCCCATCAAAGACGAAATTAGCCAGGCGATCGCCCGAGTGATAGACCACGGTGGCTACATCCTGGGACCGGAAGTAAAGGATTTCGAAGAAAAATTTGCGGCGGCGTGCGGAGTCTCCCATGGCGTTGGCGTGGGTAGCGGCACGGAGGCGATCGCTCTGGGTCTGAAGGCGCTGGGAGTTGGTCCTGGCGATGAGGTGATTTTGCCCGCCAATACCTTTATTGCCACGGTGGTGGGCGTCGATCAGGTAGGCGCAAAGCCGATTTTGGTGGATTGCGATGCGGATACGGCACTGATGGACTTGGCGGCAGCGGAAGCGGCAATTACCGAGAAAACCAAGGCGATGATTCCGGTCCACTTATACGGACAACTGGTTTCGCCCAAGGGATTGCTGGACCTAGCGAATCGCACTGGAGTGATGATTTTTGAGGATGCGTCCCAGGCACATTTGGCGACACGAGATGGTTACACTGCCGGAGCCATTGGTCAGGCGGCGGCTTTCAGCTTCTATCCCGGCAAGAACCTAGGGGCGATGGGCGATGGCGGCATTGTGGTGACGTCCGATGAGGCGGTGGCGAAGAAGGTGCGATCGCTCCGTAACTATGGTGCACCACGCAAATATTTTCACGAGGACCGGGGAACGAACTCTCGCCTGGACACGATGCAGGCGGCGATTCTCGGCGTCAAGCTGCCCCATTTAAGCCAGTGGAACGCCCAGCGTAATCAAGCAGCTCAGTGGTACGACGAGAATCTGCGATCACTGGAGCAGTATGGTCTACAGTCCATGCGTAACCAGTCGGGAGCAGGGCATATTTACCATCTGTACGTGGTACGCGTGGGAGAAAGCTGCAAAGTGAATCGTGATCAGCTCCAGGAAATCCTGAAAAAGCAGGGGATTTCTACCGGAATTCACTACCCGATTCCCTGCCATTTGCAGCCGGCTTACACGGATATGGGATGGGGCAAGGGCAGTTTCCTCGTGGCGGAAGCGCTGGGGAATGAAATTTTATCGCTGCCGATGTTCCCAGGGCTGGATGAGGACAGTGTTAGCCAAGTGGTGGCAGCAATTGGTCAGGCGATCGCTTAGCTGCTGTTTTGAGTCGCTATCGCGCATCGCTATTGAGAGTCGCTAAAGCTCTGGAAACCCCGTAGAATATGCGGAATGCTCAGCCTGAGATCTTGAAATTGGGCGCTTAAAACTGTCCTAAGACGGGCGCGGGCGAAATCCTGCTGTTACCCCACCGATGGATGATTTGCCCGTTGGTGGGTTAGAACCGTTGAGAAACCTGTATTTTTGTTCGCAACCCCGCACCGCGGTGGTTTAGTAATGGCGGTCTAGATGATGAACCACGCAGCCAGTTTTGGTCGGTCCCCTTGGTTTGGTCGCAAGGCGGGGGCGTCCGGCGGTATTGATATTAATCCTCGGGCGATCGCTCGCGGATTTGATCGATATCTGGCTCCCCACGGGATTCGTACCCAGGCGCTGCACCGGGGAGATGGCTGTCTGCAACTGGTGGTGGAATGCCAGAACATGCCGGAGCGCGAGCGGCTGGTGCAGTTTATGCTCCACCGCTTGAAGCAGCTGAACCTGGCGGCGATCGCAGGAGTGAAAATCGTCGCACGGCTGTCGGGGCGATCGGGAGATTTGTGGAATCACTCCGTCAGCTTTATGCCGCCGATTCCCCAGCCCCTGGTGACCTCAGCGGCACCGGCTCGCCAAATGCCGCCGCCGCCGCCGCCCAACCCAGCCATGGCGAATCGTGCGGTTTATAACCAAGCAGAGGTTGCCGAAGCTGCGCCCCAGACCAGTCCGCTGACCGCCTTTGCCGACAGCTTGGTGACAGAAGCCAGGGCGGTGAAAGCGTCGGTGTCCTCCCAGGCGAATCGATACTATCGCCGCTGGGCTGCGCCTGCAAAAGAGCGCCGTACCTCTCGTCGGATGGCGGATTTTGTCGATCAGGTCGAAGAGCGCTGGACCCAGGTGACCACTGCGGCAGGTCAGGCCGTTAACCAGTTTTCCGGGAGTTTGGCGGCGGAGCGTGACCCGGCGCAAGTCGCTCAGCCTCGCAGCCGAAAACGACGCGTCACGTTGGAGGAGGTCGCCCAGTGTCTGGAACCAATGGCGCTGGAGCGGGGCTGGCAGATTCGCGTGGGACAGTTTGGCAGTCGCGTCGTGGCGGTGACGGTGGATTGTGGGATGCTGCCGCAGATGGCGTCGGAAATGACCGAGTTTCGCCAAAGCGTGACCCAGGCGGTGTGTAAGCGGCTGTGGACTCTGAATGCGCCCAATATTCGTGGGGTGCGGCTAGGAATTCGCGAGGCAGGACAGGATTCTCTGGCGTGGGAGCAAACCATTCGCCTAGCGACGCCGGCCAGTCGATCATCGCCCGTTGCCCAAATTGCCCAGGCCTTTACCGGTGCTGGGACGCTGCGGGATCCCGTGTGGGATCGCATTGCGCGATCGCTGATGATGGGTGGCGCGGCGATTGTGCCCTTCGTGTTGGCACTGTGGCTGGCGCAGCAGATGCCGAATATTACCGAGTCGACGGGCGATCGCACCCGCTCGGTGACGGGAACTTCGACCACGACGCGGGAACGGACCGAGCAGGTGATTCCCTTCGAACAGCCCGCTGCGATGCCGTTGCAGAGGACCTTTGCCCAGGCGGATGAAAAGCGATCTCCAGTGATTTCAACTGCGCTGGAGATTCTCCCGGTTACGTCGCACCAGGCGGTGACCCCCGCGGATGATACGGTGACGCTGCTGTTTGGCGGTGACGTGACCCTATCCAACTATTTCGAGACCAAAATCAAGGGCAACTACGGCAAAACCTTCGCGAAGATGCCCGAGTATGCCCAGGCGGATGTGTCCATGGTCAACCTGGAAAATCCGTTGACTACCGCCAGTACTCGTCGCCCCGGCAAGAGCTTTAATTTCAAAGCCAAGCCCGAATCCATCGAAGCCCTAACCAGCGGCGGCGTTGATATCGTGACCCTGGGCAATAATCACGCGATGGATTACCAGGGCAAGGGTTTGAGCGAAACCATGGAGCACCTAGAGAAGGCGGGGATCCATGCGGTTGGGGCGGGACGCGACCTGACCGAGGCGCGGCGTCCGAAAATTATGGAAGTAAAGGGGCAGCGTATCGCCTACTTTGGCTACTACAATGCCTACTGGCACGCGGCAACCAACGGCGCTCCCGGCACTAATCCCCGCGACTTCGATGCCATCAAGGCGGATATGGAAGCGGTTCGGGATCAGGTGGATTGGATTGTGGTGAACTACCATTGGGGCGAGGAAAATGCCCACTATCCGGCGGGATATCAGCGGCAGCTTGCCCAGTTCACTATTGACCATGGCGCAGACTTAATTGTGGGTCACCATCCCCACGTGCTCCAAGGCGCGGAGGTCTATAAGGGCAAGGCAATTGTTTATTCCTTGGGCAACTTTATCTTTGGCGGTAATTCTCGGCGCAATTATGTGACGGCGGCGCTGCAAGTATCGCTGACGGGCGATGAGATGAAGCTGGACTTCCTGCCGTTGGTGGTTCAGGACTATCAGCCGGAGGTGTTGCCGGGCGATCGCGGCACATCAATCTTCAACCATTTGAAGCATATCTCCCGCAACTTCAGTGAGCCATTGCTATCAGGCACGACCCTGAAAATTCCCAAGCCCACCCAGAATTCCTCGGAAGCAGTAGCCGCCGCCCCTGCCGAAAAAACTGCTACCCCACCGAAGATTACTGCCCCGAAAGCTGCTCCAAAAGTTGCTGCGCCGACGGAAGCGCCGAAGCCTACTGTCAAGACCTCAGTCCCGGCGGCGGAGAAAGTTCGTGCGGTTGATGGTGGCGATCGCCCAACTACCGCAGAAGCTGAACAGGAAATGCTAAGCCAGACTCTGAAAGCTGGTGCGCCCGTATCCCAGGCAGTGCAAGGTTTTAGCCAGGCACGAACCTATTTAAGCAAGTCTCAAATTGAACTGGCGGGGCAATTGGCGGTGATTCGACAGCAGGAAGCTAATAGCGAAGTTGCCGAAGTTAAAAATACCGTCCAGCCTGCGTCTGCCATGGCGAGTCAACTGGCGTCTGATACGCAACAGCGGCTAGGACAAACTTTGGCGAAGGCGAGGGCGCAACTAGAGCGGCAGCAGTCCATCGTGATTGCCGCAGAGATTGAGGCTAATGAGGCGCGCAATCAACAGACCGCCAGAAATCAGAGGGCTGACATTGAACCGCTGTTTAGTACCGGGCAGTTTACCGATGGCGATCGCCCCAACTCCCAAGTAGTGACTACAGCGACTCAGGCTAATCAGAACAACGCTCAGAATCGAGTGCCAACTTTACCTTTTGAGGTGCCCCAGGAGCCATCCTTTGCGATCGCCGATAGGTTTCGCGATCAAGCTGGATCTACCGATTCGCCCGCGTTTAACCGAGCTGATGCCCCGAAGTCTGGTGGCGATCGCTTGCGCCCGCTGGTGAACGATGGTCAACCGCCCCTGCTGCCCTTTATTGAAGGGGCTGTGCAACGCGCCGAAGCGAGTTTTTGGTAAAGAGGGCGTTTGGTAAAGGGTTTAAGTTAATTGTTCAAATCACTTATTGAAAGCCCAATCGCCCTTCTGGTATTGATCTGATATCCACATCTGATTTCACCCAATACCACAGGACTGCTAATGGCTTTCTCCGTCAGCTCCACCCGTGAAGGTAACTATGCAGCCTATGCCCTAGAGGACGATACCAGCGGCGCCCGGGCAGTGGTGGTTCCAGAGCGCGGGGGAATTATTACTCGATGGCGGGTCGGCGATCGCCCGTTGCTGTATTTGGATGGCGATCGCTTTGCGGATCCAGGCAAAAGTATTCGCGGCGGCATTCCAATCCTGTTTCCCATTTGCGGCAATTTGGAAAACGATCAGTACGAGTGGAAGGGCAAGACCTACAGCCTGAAGCAGCATGGGTTTGCGCGGGATATGGCATGGGAGGTGGGCGACCAGACGACGGATAATGGCGCAGCGCTGACTTTGAAATTAGCCAGCACTGAGGCGACGCGCGAAGTGTACCCATTCGACTTTGAGGTGGAATTTACCTACCGGCTGCTGGGGCGATCGCTGCA
>JBCCTE010000138.1:0-7165 GCA_039198915.1 Cyanobacteria bacterium P01_D01_bin.73
AAGCCCTAGTACAACCTAGCTCCACCGCTGGTTTACGGCAGCTTGTGCAATCTCTCCAAATAGAGCTGGATCGGGATTTTCCTGCCGCCCAGATTTTGGTGCGTCAGTTGGAACAAGGACCGCCTATTGATGCCCCCATCGAGGTGCAGCTATATGGACCGGACGTGATTCAACTGCGGGAGTTGGGCGATCGCCTGCGCATGGAGCTAGCCACCATCCCGTCGGTGATTCACACCCGCGCTGACCTCACCGAAGCCCGTCCAAAATTTGCCCTCACCATCGACGAAGTGCAGGCAAAACGGGTGGGATTGGATAATGACGCGATCGCCCAGCAGCTTGCCACTAACCTAGACGGCGCGGTAGGCGGCTCCATCTTGGAAGACACCGAAGATATTCCCGTGCGGGTAAAGCTGCGCGACGCCACCCGCCAGGATATTAGCCAGGTGGACAGTCTGGATATTATTGCCCCCAACGGCGAGCGGTTGCCTTTGGATGCGATCGCCAAGCGCCGTCTGGTGCCCGACTTCACCACTATTTCCCGTAAAGACGGCGAGCGATTCAACAATATCCAAGGATTTTTGGAAGCGGGAGCCCTGCCGGACACTGCCCTCACCGCCTTTAAACAACATCTGGAAGATATCAACTTCGAGCTGCCCCCCGGATACCGCATGGGCTACGGCGGCGAAGCAGATGCCCGAGGCACCGCCGTCACCAACCTCCTATCCATCGTTGGCGTCCTGCTAATTCTAATGGTGGCAATCCTGGTCCTATCGTTCAACTCCTTCACCCTAGCCGCCCTAATCGGCGTGGTTGCGATATGTGGAATCGGTCTGGCTGCCCTGGCCCTGTGGGTCTTTAACTCCCTATTTGGCTTCACTGCTATCCTTGGCACCCTGGGCTTGGTGGGGCTCGCTATTAACGACTCCATCGTGGTCCTAGCTGCTTTGCGTGAGAGCCCCGACGCCCGCAACGGCGATTGGCGCGCCACCCGGGAAGTGGTTGTCCACTCCACCCGCCACGTCCTAGCCACCACCTTCACCACAATCGCTGGCTTCGTTCCACTGCTATTGGATGACACCGGATTCTGGCCACCGCTGGCAATTGCGATCGCGGGAGGCCTAGGCGGCGCAACCATCCTCGCCCTCTACTTCATCCCCTCCGCCCACCTAATCTGGACCCGCCACCAATCCCGCAAACAACGCCAAACTCAACTTCAACCAACAAGCAATCCCCTCGCTCAACCCCAGTAAATTTCCTAAAATCAAAAGTAACCCTCGAACCGTTCTCCCAAGCGTTCGAACTCTTCTCTAACTAATCTTTCATCCATTTCCATGTCTTTCCGATAACTTTCTAGGCTCTTTTCTGAGTTGACGGCTTTGGCGTTAGCCCAGCGTTCTTCGTCACTTTGATCCCCTTTCAATAAGTTAAAGAGAACTCGATCCTCATCAAATAACCCCGACCGCCTAACATCAATTAAGACAGTGAGACAGGTGTTATGAATCTGTTGGCAGTTAAATTTGATATGTCCGCTTGATTGCTCATCCATTGACTCCCATATTTCATCTAAAATATCGGCTGTCCTATCAAATATCTCCCCAACTTCCAAGTGGTACGGAGAATCACAGGAACTCCATTTCAATCGTTGCATCGCACCATCAAGATTTTTCCACTTACGCTGGTAATATTCGTCTTTTAAATATTTCCGAGCCGCCTTTTCTAATCCTTCAACTGTACAGAAAGCATCATGTAGATAAAGGTATTCACCACAGGTGTAAAGGGAAATACCATAGAAATCCTCTCCGTTATGTCGCTCAAGGGATGCGCGACAGGCATCCATCATTTCATCCTTGAGTACGGCATACAGTTTTTCATTCATTTCTTTGGCAGGTTGTGTATGAAGATATTAGTTACAGGAAACTCAGGAGCAGGCAAAACAACGATTGCCAAAAAACTGGTTGATGATTATTCTCTTACCCATCTCGATCTGGATGAGTTGGCATGGCTTCCCGTTGAACCGCCTCGACGTCGTTTGGTTGCTGACAGTTTGGTGGAAATGGAGGCTTTTGCTGAGCAACATTTAGGTTGGGGGATGGAGGGATGTTATGCCGATTTATTGGAGGCGATCGCCCCCGAAGTGGATATGCTTGACGCGTCTAATCTCCAGGGTAACGAGCAATAACCCTTGCGATTTAGTTAGGACAATTAGCAGTTAATTAATGACAATTTAGAGGTGTTTCAGCATGGCTACGGAGATTGAATGCCAACGGTAGACTATGTCTTCTTCAAGCGTCCCTCTAAATTTTGGGAAAACGCCAGACAACTTCGCTACGAAGTGTTCATCAAAGGGCAAGGCATACCCGAAGATCTAGAACTAGACGATCGCGATCAAACCGCCTGCCACCTAATAGCTCTCCACAACCAGTCAACCTGCGGCGTGATGCGAATACTCCAGGAATCCGATTACGCAAAGTTCGGTCGCATCGCTATCCATCCCTCCTACCGCAAGCAGGGCATCGCCACCGCAATGGTGCGCCAAGCCATAGCATTTTGCCACCTAGCCGGAATTAACAAGATTTCCCTTAACTCCCAAAGCTACATCACCCACCTCTACGAAAAGCTGGGGTTCAAAGCCAAAGGTGAGCCATTTATCGAAGCTGGAATCCACCACCTCCATATGGTGCTCGACTTTACAGAGGAAGAATACTGCGAACTCCCTCTTCAGTTGAAAGACTCGCATGGCATTCAGCCATCGGGTAACTGAGATGATCTAGCTTCTAAAAGTATGGACGTAACTGGACTCGAACCAGTGACCCCCACGATGTCAACGTGGTGCTCTAACCAACTGAGCTATACGTCCCCTGGGCGTTCGCGTTCTGCGGCTTTGCCAATGGAACATAAACCTACCACGCTTATTTGACGGGCGCAATTAATTTCAAGAAATTCTGCCCAAAGTATAGGTCTCCCGAACAATCGTTAAACTGTAGAGGAGGGTTCAACTTAAGCATCACCAGCTCCTCATCTTTAGTCCCATCCTTCCCCTCGACGTTTTGTTCGATAGTCCCTATGGCTGCTAAATCTTCTTCCCACTCCACCCCAAAAGCACTGCTCACCCTCCGGACCTTCAGTCGATGGGGAGTGATTGCCCTATCCGCCGCAGTCTTGGGCGTGATATCGCCAGTGACCATAGCCAGTGATCGGGCGATCGCGGAAGAGGAAAACATTGACTTTGTAGAGCAGCTACTGCGGGAGAGAAAATGCCGAGAGTGCGACCTGCGCTATCGCAATTTAGAAGGCGTTGATCTAGAAGGCGTTAACCTAAAGCGAGCCAATTTGTACGGTGCAAACCTCCAGCGGACGAACCTGGCGGGAGCGGACCTGCGGGAAGCAAATCTGGGAGCAACGGATCTGCGGGGAGCAAATTTGGCAAAAGCTGACCTTCGGCGCACCAGCTTTGAAGGAGCGAAGATGAACGCCGTCAATTTGGAAAGCGCCGATCTGCGCCAGGCAAACTTTTATTTGACGGACCTAACCGGAGCGCGACTGGTGGAAGCCAACCTGCAAGGGGCACGCTGGCGGGAAATTCAGGCAGAGTTGGCGGAATTCTGCGGCGCAACGATGCCCGATGGAACCACATTCCAACGCTCCTGCTTTGATCCACGCCAGGATCCGGACCAGCTCCAGTATTAGAGGAAGCATTTTCTAGCGGGAGCACCTTATGCCCAGCGTAAAAAATCACACGCAAACCCTATTCGGTCAAAGATAGTTAGTTAGAAGTAGATTGACGCTCAAGGGGCAAGTGCGACGAATGCAACCCATACAAGAAGAAAATCAGAGATCGAACCACTTTTTGAGCAGCCCTCCCACGGCTTCTAAGGATTCGCCCATGGGAATTGCAGCGTGGCTAGGGTCCGTGGGGCGACGGGTTGGACAGACTGGAATTCGGGCGTTAGGCGTTGTGCTGGCGATCGCCATAGCATGGGGAGCAATTGGTAATTGGGGACCGTCGGCGATCGCTCCAGCCTACGGCGAGAATCTTGCCCATCTCCAGCAGGTTCTGCGTAATGAGGTCTGCCCAAACTGTGACTTAAGCTACGCTCGACTCAGTAAAGCAAACTTAGACTATGCCTACTTAACAGAGGCTTATCTAGTGGGCACCAACCTCAGCAAATCCCATCTAACGCAGGGACACTTCGATAAAGTCTGCGCAATTGGCGCTAACTTCGAACAGGCTCAGGGCGATCAAATCGACTTCAATGAAGCAGACCTAAGCGGAACAAACTTTAACCAAAGTCGGTTCAAAGAAGGAAACTTTCACCGAGCAATCCTAATCAAATCCCAATTTGTTGACGCTGACCTTGCCAAAGCCGACCTGTCTAAAAGCGACCTCCGAGACAGTCAGTTTCGCCAAGCCAACCTCAGTCAAAGCGATTTAACCCAAGCCAACCTTGCCTTCGCAAATCTGGCAGGCGCAGACCTAAGCGGAGCCAACCTGGAAGGGGCAGACCTGCGGGCAGCTAACCTGCAAGGCGCCGTTCTGACCGAAGCCAATTTATCCGAAGCCAACCTTTGTGGTGCGACCTGGATCGACGGACAGGAAACACGGCAAGGGTGTTGAAACGCCCCCAGTGACGCGCGACAACTCCAGGGAACATCTCAGTCTGCAACGTTTTGAAAACCTAAGGGCAACAAAGATTTAGTCAGCGTAAGATGTGAACACGTGGTTTTCTAGACAGGAGTCAAATTTCGATGGATATTCTTTCCCTAGGCTGGGTTGGTCTACTAACAGTATTTTCGTTCTCCCTTGGCATGGTTGTCTGGGCACGAAACGGACTGTAGACGCTACTCGCAGTAAGGTTTCAGAATCAGATGGAGCGGGGTTTCTAGAACTCGAAAGGCGATGGAACCCAGACATGGAGCTGGCGTGACAAAGCAGTAGGTAGAGTTGCGATCCGATCACCAGAAGCTTCATCCATTGGGCGCTACCTAGCGCCCGTTTTTATGCCCTTTTTATCTGTAAACATTCGTGGTTTCTTCCGCGTCCTGCTAGATTAACAGCGGCATAGGATGCGACAGGAACTTCACCATGACTGAATCTTTACTCCCCATTTTGGCGATCACAGCAGCGGCTCTACTGGTAGTGGTGACTGGGGGAGTCGTTTATTTGACCGCTTCAGAGTGGCGCGATCGCCGCCGACAGGATCGCGACAAAAAGGGCGAAATTTAATGTGCCTTCACCCTAAGATTACCCTTGCCCTAATTAAAACTAGTCGGTCGGCGGAGTAAAGCGATAACCCACTCCGCGCACCGTTTGGATCATGCGGGCGTAGGGGGATGAAGTTCCCAATTTACGGCGAATTTGCCCGATATGGACATCCACAACGCGCGGGTCGCCAACGTAGTCATACTCCCAAACCCGTTGCAACAGGTCTTGACGGCTCCACACCTTGCCAGCATGACGCCCAAGGAAGTACAGCAAGTTGAACTCCAAAGCAGTCAAGCTCACACTATCTTGATCGAGCCAAACTTCTCGACGTTCTGGATCAACCGTCAACCCACCGTAGCTCAGGGTTTCTTGCTCCGGTTCCTTCACAGGGGCACTACGGCGCCGGTTTAAGATTGCCCCCACCCGAAAGCCCAGCTCCACCAAACTGAAAGGCTTGGTAATCCAATCGTCCGCCCCCTGGGAGAAGCCGCGGATCTTATCCGATTCATCAGCCAAGCTTGTAAGCATTAAGACATATACATCTGTCTTAGCGCGCATCTTGAGACACAGATCGTAGCCCGTGGTGTCTGGCAAATTGATGTCCAGGATGACGAGATCCGGCTGAAATTCCTCAAAAATTGATAGGGCGGTTTTCCCGTCGCCCGCTGACTCCAGGAGATAGTCTTTTTTGCTAAGAAAGCGATGTATTAAATTCCGAATGGCTGGATCATCATCAACGACCAAAAGTTTCGCTGGATTCTCGGTCATCGTTAATACCGCTAGATAATACCGCCAGAATTAGATATGCAAAGGAGTGGAATTTGTTGGGAGTGAAGACCTAACAGAGAGCCCTCCTATTCCCACAAACCAGCCTAAAGCCCTGCGAGTTCGGACCTTTCTGGGTTGCAATAACGACAAGAACATCGCAACCTTCTCAACCTTACTCCTCTGATAGCAAGTAACAGGCAACTACTCGCAATATCTTAGCAAAGAGTATTTATCAAACCCGTGTGAATAGCGCTCCACGTCCACTTTCTGAATATGCTACATTGGCTGCTGTGCACGCTTGCTGAATTTGAAATCAAGAGCATTTTTAAACTTGTATAAACTGTTTTTTGAGTTTCAGTAATCGCATCAAGTAATCCCACTGTTTCAATAGCACTGCCATCAGGTTTGATTGTTTCATTTCGATCAACGCTATCTGTACAGTGCTACTCAGGCGATAGACACGGTTCCTTTGAGAACTTGATATCTCCGAGAGTGTTTTTAAGTTATTTTGATTTTCTTTTTGCGACTGTCCTCCCATGAGCAATCCGAATCCCTACGAACAGCTTGGTGTTACGGAAGACGCTTCTTTTGATGAAATTCAGGCGGCGCGGAGTCGCTTGCTGGAAAACTTAGATGAGGGCGGTCAGTCAGAGGCGGTTGAGATGGCCTATGACGCGGTGCTGATGGATCG
Organism: Cyanobacteria bacterium P01_D01_bin.73; assembly: GCA_039198915.1. Lineage (GTDB taxonomy): Bacteria > Cyanobacteriota > Cyanobacteriia > CACIAM-69d > CACIAM-69d > CALGDE01. The sequence goes on from JBCCTE010000138.1 coordinate 6,663, forward strand.
GCTGAGGCTGCGTCAAGAGGGTCGGATTAAGGTGCCAGAGCGGATCCGTTTTCCAGAGCGAGCAACGCCTAAGCCGGTGGCAGAGTCCCCATCCCAGCCATCGGTTCAGTTGCCGGATTGGTTGCGAGATACGCTAGATAATCCTGAGCGCAATGAACTTTTGTGGCCGTCGGTGGTTTTTGCGGTGGGAACTGCCTTGAGTTTGGCACTTCCCGCTGGACAAGAAGCGACGCTACAGCTTCTGTTGGCTTTGGGAGTGGGTAGCTGTTTCTATTTCTTAAACCGCAAGGAGAAGAAGTTTGGACGGGCCGCAGCGATTACGGCGATCGCCTTTGTCGCCTCACTGGCAGTTGGAGCAGGTTTGGGTAGTCTTACGGTGCTGTCAGAGTTTGTTGGCTCGGCTCAGATTACGGCGGTGGTTACCTTTGTGGGATTGTGGGCAACGTCCTGTTTTGTACGATAGCTATTTCGGCTTTTGCCTCAACCGAACCTGATGCGATCGC
>JBCCTE010000139.1:0-7123 GCA_039198915.1 Cyanobacteria bacterium P01_D01_bin.73
CGCCAAATTCGGTAAGGGTGCAAAGGTGCGGTAAGAGCGCACCAGCAGCATCGAGAGGTGCTGGCTCGGTAAACCCCGACTGGGAGCAAGGTCGAGGAACAAGGGTTGATCTTTTTCCCGTTCCGACTTGTGTGTACCGCTTGAGGTATTTGGCAACAAATATCCCAGATGGATAATCACCCCTACGCGCCGTTTTCAGGTCTGTTGCTTTTTAAGTAACGTCCTAGTTCGACCGTAGGAACAGAACCCGGCTTATGTCTTGCCCTTTGCCCAAATCGGCACCCAAATACAAACCTTCTTTAACTTTTGTTGTTGATGTATGGATTTGGCGAGCCGAAGCTCCTATCTGCATTTTTTGAAATGTAGTTTGGAGATGTATCTCTCACTCCGTCCGAATCTGATCTATCTGAGATCTGGTCTAAATGTCTTGGCAAAATGTTCTGGGTTAATCATCATGATTCAGCTAGTTGACCCATGACTCACCCACAAACTAAATGTTACTGGTGCTTTGGCTTTGACATCTAAATCTAAGAAATTGGTTTTTGAAAAGTTTCTGAAAATTACTGAAGTGTTGTTGCAAATGGCTTTGGCTTAAGCGCTACACAGACAGTTGACGGCAGTGAGAAGATAAAGCTTCTACTACCCCTTAAGGCTCAGGTTTTGCTTGAGGTTTCTACCTTTTGCGCCTCGAGCATTGGCCTTGCAAGTTGTTGTTTATAAAGCACGGTTTCGAGGGCAGATTCTTAAGGGCATGCACGCACTTCGTTGATTGTTTGGGGTGATTCCATGTCTACTGCTTCTGGGCGTAATCTTTCTGACCATAGTATTTCTGATCATTCTGCTAACTACTGCTTCTCCAGTTGCTTTGATGATTCTTCCGTTGAAAGCCTTGATAGGGCTGGTGATGGAGATAAGCAATTAGAGGGCAAGCGGTTGGAGAATAAGCATTTGATGGTCGGTCGGAATCAGGTGGGGGGGCTGATTGTTTGCTACGAGTTCTATGCTGAGTTTGTTGGTCCTGGGGCGATCGCCTATGGTCCTCAGGACAGTGGCTATTCCCAAATCTTTACACTGGGATCGCCACTGCTGCTGCCTTTGACGGACTCGGAGGCGATCGCCTCTGCTTACCAGCAGCGATGTCACTGGGTGGCGTGGATTAGACGGATTGTCGCAATGCCGAGATCGGTGGATCGCTGTCGGCGATTGTTGCAGGTGCTGGAAGGGTTATTCAGTCCCAGTGCTGCCCGCAGCGTGCCGGATTCTGCTCTGGCGCTGCTGGTGGGGGTCTTGCCCACTACGATGGCGACGGTGAGGCGAGGGTATCGCAAGCGCCCCGTCATTCCTGTCAATCCCAAGCCTAGGCATACGGGGTATTGCATTGATCCGGTTTCTACCCACGGCGCTATTGGAGTAGGCGCTATTGGAGCGATCAATGGTGAGGTTGGTGCGGGAAATCCGGAGCGTTATCAGCGTCATCCCAGTCCGCTGTCCATAGCGGGCGTTATTCGCCCCAACGCGAAGGACCGAGAGGTTCCGGCGATCGCCTAGGAAGGTTGCCTAGCAGGAAATTGCCCAGTAACCACCCAGAGAATCGCTCAAGAAACCGAGACGCTGGCATCTGTGGGGACTCGGCTGCGACGGGATGATAATCTTCCCAAGGGCTGGATTATGATTTTGAGCTCTTTTAGAAGTTCTCGTCTTGTCCAGTCGTTTGTCCCATCACCGTTGTCGTAGCGTTTCCGTAGCGAATTATGGCGTTAATTGTCCAAAAGTTTGGCGGCACTTCCGTTGGTTCGGTGGATCGCATTAAGGCGGTTGCCAAGCGGGTTCAGACGACGGTGGCTGAAGGCAATTCAGTCGTAGTGGTTGTGTCGGCGATGGGTAAAACGACCGATGCCCTGGTGGCGCTGGCGGACGAAATTACTGATAATCCCAGTCGCCGAGAGATGGATATGCTGCTGTCCACGGGGGAGCAGGTGTCGATTTCCCTGGTTACTATGGCGCTGCAGGCGCTGGGGCAGTCGGCGGTGTCGATGACCGGTGCGCAGCTTGGGATTTCTACCGAGGCGGCCCACAGTCGCGCGCGAATTTTAGAAATTAAGACGGATCGTTTAAAGCGCTGCCTAGAGGCGGGCAATGTTGTTGTTGCCGCAGGGTTTCAGGGGATTTCTGGCGGCGATGATGGGTTTGACGAATTTGAAATTACCACCTTGGGACGAGGGGGATCGGATACGTCGGCGGTGGCGTTGGCAGTGGCGCTGGGGGGCGATCGCTGTGAGATTTATACGGACGTGCCCGGAATTTTAAGCACCGATCCGCGGATTGTGCCGGAAGCTCAGCTAATGGCGTCGGTGACCAGTGATGAAATGTTGGAGCTGGCTAGCTTGGGGGCAAGCGTGCTGCATCCGCGAGCGGTGGAAATTGCGCGGAATTACGGCATGCCTCTGGTGGTGCGCTCAAGTTGGACCGACGATCCGGGGACGTGGGTGCGCTCTGAAACTGTGGGCGATCGCCCCTTGGAAAACCTGGAAATTTCCCGCGCCGTCGATGCCATTCGCTACGACATCCACCAGGCGCAGGTAAATTTATTGCACGTTTCTGATCGCCCTGGCATTGCCGCGCAAATTTTTGGCGAGCTAGCTGATGCGGGCGTCTCGGTGGATCAAATTGTCCAGTCCATTCACGCGGGCAACACCAACGATATTGCCTTCACGGTGCGGGAACCAGCGACGGAGCAGGCGCGATCACTGACGGAAAAACTGGCGGCGGTGCTACAGCCGGAAACTGGCGGCGACTCCGTTGTGTGGAACGTGGACCGTCAGGTGGCGGAGGTGAGCATCTTCGGTGCCGGGATGATTGGGCGACCAGGGGTGGCGGCAAAAATGTTTGCAACCCTGGCGGCAGCGGGGGTGAATATCGAAATTATTTCTACGTCGGAGGTTCAGGTGGGCTGCATTATCGGTCCCACCAGTGGGGAAACGGATTTGCAGACCCTGTGCGATCGCGCGGTAGCCGCTTTGCAAAAGGCTTTTGAGCTGGAGGAGCCCGCCCAGGATACGCCGCCGTTGCCAGTGGACGACCCAAGCCTAGCGTCGGTGTGTGGCGTGGCGTTGGATGCGAAGCAAAGCCAAATTGCCATTTGTCACGTGCCCGATCGCCCCGGTATGGCCGCCCAACTATTTGAAAAGCTGGCGGAGGATGGCATCAGCGTCGATATGATTATTCAGTCCCAGCGGCGGGAAACTAAGGACGGTGTACCCACCCGTGACATCGCTTTTACCCTGGCAGAAATGGACGTTGATGCGGCGACGGATCGTCTCAGGGGAATGGCTTCTGAGCAAGGATGGGGGGCGATCGCCGTTAGCCGAGAAATTGCCAAAGTCAGCATCGTCGGTATGGGTATGGCCGCCCGACCGGGAGTTGCATCGCAAATGTTCCAGGCGTTGGCGGATCGCGGCATCAATATTCACACCATCACGACTTCTGCCATAAAGGTTAGCTGCGTTATCGGTCGCGATCGCGGCAAAGAGGCAGTCCAAGCTATCCACGAAAAATTTGGTCTGGAAAAGTCTGCCTAGTGCAGAACTCGAGCCTAGGACGAAGCTGGCACCGTCAGGATAGTTTGCAAATCTGCCATCACTTCCTGGGCGCTTTGATAGCGATCGCGCACCGCCTGCTCCAGCATCTTGTCCAGCAGCAGCCCCACCCGCTCATCAATGCCCGTCGTTACCGGCATCTGAGCAAAGGTATGTTTAGCACCCTTGTTGGAAACCCCCTGAGCTGCCTTGGACGCATCAGGAATCAAAACTGGCGGCGTTCCTCCATGCAGTTCCTCGAGGCTCAGCGTGTCATTCCACTGGGCCAACTGCTCGCGCCAAGGCCAGTGCCCCGTTAAGGGATTGAATAGCTCATCGGGGGGCACGCCCGTCAGGAGAAAAATACAAATCACCCCCAGACTGTAAAGGTCGCTGGCAGGATATGCCTGACCGCCCCGAAGCTGCTCAATGGGTGAATAACCTTCGGTACCAATTTTGGTGCCCGGCTTGCCACCCCCCTCCGGATCCAACTGCTTTGCGATGCCGAAATCGATCGCCACATAGCGATCATCAGTTTTACGGCAAATGATATTGTCCGGCTTCAGATCGCGATGGATAACGCTCTTATCGTGGATAAAGTGCAGCACCGGCAGCATATCCTTCAGCAACCGTAAAATTTGCTGCTCATTGAAAGGACCATTGCGATGAAACTCCTGGAGCAGGTTGGGACCGGCAATAAATTCCTGCACAAGGTAAAGGCGGCCGTTGTCCTCAAAATAGGCCAGCAGGCTAGGAATCTGAGGATGTTCTCCCAAGTCCCGCAGGCGGATGGCTTCCTGACTAAATAGGCGAATGGACTTTTTAAGGGCGGCGCGGGTTTTGACGCGGGGGGAGAATTGCTTAATAACGCAGGGAGTGTCCAGGCGATCGCGATCCACCGCCAGATAAGTCTTTCCAAAGCCGCCTCGCCCCAGCGGACGTACGGCCCGATAGTGTCCACGCAACATCAGCGTTTCCCCACAGGACCGACACATTTTATCGGTCTTATCATTCTTCGGAGTTTCGCAACGGGGATTGAGGCAGTGGCTCATAGACTTAGTAAACGGGTCAACGATGGAAGCGATTTGGCGATTTAACGAACAGACTGGGCCGTACGGAGACTACAAAGCGGTCGGAACCTTTGGGGAGAGGTTCGCTAGTCTTAGCGATACCTCTATACGTAATAGCCCCTGCGTAATTTTACGGTTATTTTCCGTCGCTTGGGCACTGGCTTGCCCCCCTGTCTCTAGCCTTCCCCTGGTCACAGGGTCTATGGCTATTTTTTTACCTGTACAGATTCAGATCTTGTAGATTCGAACCTTTTAGACTGAGGTCCTATCAGTTCAGAAACCCCTACCCTCTAACTTTATTTAACTAACTCGAACTTTGCTAGCCTGCTTCTGCCCGCACGGTCCGCTCCGCCGTCGTCTGATCTGTCGACCTCTGATCTGTCGGATTCTGATCTGTCGACTTGGTAACCGTCATTGACGCAGAAGCCGCCCGCTCTCGAATCAAACGCTGCACCGCCGCCAGCGCTGGATTGTACTCGGGACCGCGACGGTTGGGGTTGGCAAGGTACGCCTGCTGCTCCTGCTCAATTTCCCGCACGTCCTGGCGTACCAACCCCTCCAACATCCCCTTCGCCGCATTGAACAACCGATTTTTTACCCAACGGCGAAAGGGCACCGGCAGTTTATGGAGTCGCCAAAACGCCTTTAGGGACGTGAAATGAATCAAATAGGCGCGGGTGTGTTGGGGGCCGACCGGGCAGAACAGGCAATAGATAACGAAGTCGTCGCCAAGGGTGGAGTACCAGTGGGGGTATCGGTAGCTGACCTTGAGGGGCTCTGGGTGCAGCTTGCGCATTGAGGGAATGAACAGCTGGGCGACGGCCCAAATTTTGTCGATGCGATAGTAGCTTTCGGCGTCGTATTCCGCGGTGACGTTTCCGCCGTCGGTCATTAGATTTTCCAGACGAGGATTGGCCCATGCCTGGTAGTCGTCATGGAGATGCCCGTGGTACATGTCCATCAGGTTTTCAATCAGGAATGAAAAATGCCCTGGACAGTCCACGGTGGCAACGCTGGCGATGTAGTTCAGGTGGTCCCACTCGGGGATGGCCATGGGGGGCGGCAGGGTTGCGGGATCGGCGTTGGCGACGGGGTATAGCCAAATAAAGCCGTCCTGTTCCTGTACTGGGTAGGTAGGAATGCGGCAGTTGGGCAGGCGTTGCTGGGGACCGAGGTAGGGGATCACTTTGCAGTCGCCGTCGCTGTTGAATTGCCAGCCGTGATAGGGACATTCGATCGCCCCATTCACTACCGCACCGTTGGATAGCTTTACAAACCGATGGGGGCAGCAGTCATCCATCGCTGCCAGGGTGCCATCCTCTCGCCGGTAAATCACGACGGAGCGACCCCAAAGTTCTACCGCCAGGGGGCGATCGCCCAGCTCCGTGCTCTGGGCAACTCCGTACCAACAGTTGGGATCGATTCCGGTTTCTCGTAGGGACACCATAATCTCCTCCTGAGACCTGCCGTCATCGCTAATCTAAGACATCGATTCAAGGGGCGGGGAGAATGAGCGCTACCATGGCACAATCGTTCGCATTTTTTACGATTTCATCCCATTCCGTTTCGTTTTTGCTTACTTTTGTGCCCCGCCCAAGGCTGATTTTTGGGCGATCACCATGCCTTCCGCAGATACCCCTACCGAAACTCCCGACGCCGCGCCTGTCGATACACAAACAAAAGCCTCGGTCGAGAACCTAGCTGACTCTGTCGCCAACGACTCCACGACCAGCGGCAGTAACGCGAGCGATACATCTATCAGTCCCAGCCGCTGGCGTCGATTGATGCGCTGGGCACGCGGCGGCTTTTGGACCGGGTTGGGCTACATGCTCTCTCCACTGTCCTGGTGGAACGATGTCTTTTTTAACTTGCCGATCGCCTATGCCTTTGGCTACGCCGTATCGTGGCTTAGCGAAGGATGGTTTATCCCTGGCACCGTGGTGGGCTACTGGCTGTCCAATGTCATTGGTATCGTCATGATGCAGGTGGGAATTACTGATGTGGCTCGCGGCGATCACCAACGTAACCTCAAGCGAGATATCCTTTGGGGTGTCATTGGCTCGACCCTATACTCAGTCATCATCGTGCTCCTTGCCCGCTGGGAAATTCTATCCATACCCGATTTCCTCCCAGGCTTTGTAGTCTGACGCCCGTGGGGTGACGCTGGGTTACCTTATCAACGCCGACGAGCCCAGAAGTTTCTAATTAGCTCCAGCTTTACTTACAAGAAGACCTATGTTGTTGTGGAGCCCTTTGACTGGTGGGGGGTGGCGATCGCCAAATGCTTATTAGTCTCCGCCAACTCCCCAGCGTCTTGCCTCTCTTCCGAACTCACTGAACTCAATGTGTGTGGTGGATTTAGCGGCACTGCATTGTGGGAGAACTTAGCCGGCTGATTAGCTTTAATCGGCTTAGCCGTAACCGATTTTTGAGCCGTGGGCTTAGGCAGCGTCCACTGGTGAGAAAACGCAGGTACCG
>JBCCTE010000140.1:0-7122 GCA_039198915.1 Cyanobacteria bacterium P01_D01_bin.73
AGTGCGTCCTCTTTTGAAATACTTTTGGGATGCTTTCTCAGATATATAGGACGCAGGACGTTGGGATTGATCGAAAACCTGGGCGGCGATCGCCCCTAATTCCCCAGCCCCCACATATCCTTAACTCGGCTAGCAACATCTTCAGAGCTAGGCTTTATGTACCGCGAAGGCTGCCTTGGACTGGGCACAGGTGAAACGGGGTTGTTCGGAACCCTACTATTTTTGAGGTCCAGACGGCTAACATTTTCCGACGTTCCTCGCAGCTCCGTCGTCGTTTCATAGCCTTGGGTCTTCAAAAAATCCTCAATTTTCTGAATCCGCCCCAACAAAAACTTAAGCTGTCCCTGGCTACCTCGGGTCACGTCTTCGAGAGTCCGTATCCTTTGCTTTTCATCGCTGCTTCGAAGTTCCAAACGACGGGTCAACAGACCGATCGCATCATCCATACGATTCAGCCGCTTCCTCAGCGATCGAATATCTCGCGACAGCCCCCAACTTCGAAACGCAGCCACCAGGGACAGGCAGACAGTAAAACCAATGGCGATATTTAGCATGGGAAAATTAGCCCCAACGGGGAAAGAGCCTGGGGGTTTAGCCTCCTGCTTCAGTATTTCTACGTAAATCTCGCCGACCCGGACTATCAGCAGCGAATGTCCGAAAATTTCGTAGGTACCGCTACAAAAAACGCCTGCCAGCGTCGAATCAATGCGTGAAAAAGCAATGACTCGACACTGCATTTTATGTAAAAAATAATACTTTTATGGTGGTATTTATACCAGCCTGGGCAGAGCGTTATGTATTGCTGGCAAAGTTCGTTAAATCCGGATTTAGTGCCTTTCCAGGTCTGCCGAGTCGTTCTGGATAGCGATCGCTGGTAGGATGCCCTCGGTTTACGGTCCCTACACATCAGCGAAGAATCCGCGAAAAATCTATGGTTGCTGTTGCTATTTTGGCTGCGGGAAAAGGCACGCGCATGAAGTCCGACCTGCCGAAGGTGTTGCACGCCCTGGGCAGTAAAACCCTGGTGGAGCGGGTGCTCGACAGCCTGGATGGAATTAACGTGGAGCGTTGCCTAGTGGTGGTGGGACATCAGGCGGACCTGGTGCGATCGCAGTTGGCGGACGTTACCATCAACGGCAAGTCGCTGGAATTTGTGGAGCAGACAGAGCAGCTAGGTACCGGTCACGCCGTGCAACAAGTACTGGAACCGCTTAGGAATTTTGAAGGAGACCTGTTGGTGCTGAACGGTGACGTGCCCCTGCTGCGTCCCAGCACGCTGCAATCCATGCTGAATTCCCATCGCGATGCCGCCAGCGCCGCAACTTTGCTGACCGCGCAGTTGCCAAACCCAACAGGCTACGGGCGGGTGTTTTGCGATGAATCTGGTGACCAGCTGGCGGTGCAAGAAATTATTGAGCATCGGGATTGCTCCCCGGAACAGCGGAAAAATAACCGCATTAACGCCGGCATTTACTGCTTCCGCTGGGCAGATTTATCAGCGATTTTGCCTAATCTCAGCAACGACAATGACCAACAGGAGTACTACCTAACGGATGTGTTGGCGCAGCTGCGACCGGCGATCGCGGTGGATGTGGAAGATCCCCAGGAAATTTGGGGCATTAATGACCGGGTTCAGCTAAGCGCCGCGTATCAAGTTTTACAGCAGCGCATCAAGGAAAAATGGATGCGGGTGGGCGTAACAATCTTGGACCCCGCCAGTGTAACTATCGATGACGCCGTGGAATTGGTCGCTGACGTAGTGATTGAGCCCCAAACCCATCTGCGCGGCAACACCAAAATCGCAGCGGGAGCCATCATCGGTCCCGGCAGCACGTTGGACAACGCCGTTATTGGCGCCGATGCTAAGGTGCTGCACTCGGTGGTGGTGGACAGCGAAGTGGGGGCTAACACTCGAGTTGGACCTTTTGCCCACCTGCGCGGCAATGCGGTGACCGGCGAAGGCTGTCGCATTGGTAACTTCGTCGAGCTAAAAAAGACAACGCTGGGCGATCGCACCAACGTTTCCCACCTGTCCTACCTGGGCGATGCCACCGTCGGAACCCGCAGCAATATCGGCGCAGGTACCATCACCGCCAACTACGACGGCGTTAACAAACATAAAACTGTGATTGGCGATCGCACCAAGACTGGTTCCAATAGCGTTCTGGTTGCTCCCATCACCCTCGGCGATGACGTGACCGTGGGTGCTGGGTCGACCATTACCAAGGACGTGCAGGACGATGCGCTAGTGGTGGCGCGATCGCGGCAAATGGTGAAGCCAGGCTGGCGCCTAAAATCTAAACCCCAAAAATCTTAGTCACAGCTTTTAGATGTTAGAAAACGGGCATGAAACTAAACTAAACAGAACAGAAAATAGCTCTTTTCTTAAAAGCAACAATAGGGTGATTATCGGCGACAAATCTTGGTCGAATTGTTAGCATGATCCAAGTCAGGGACGGTAACCGCTTATGTTGAACAGCACTTCGTCGTCGCTCTTCTAGCGGATTTTCTAGAACGTGCCATTGGTCAGGGTTTAAACGCCTTGTATGCTAAGAGGTGACGCACTTTTCTAGACGAGGACTTCAAGGACTGAAATCCTTGCTAAGTCTGAAACTCAGCTCGATAATTGCTTCCTGTGACGAAGCTATTACTAGAGTCTAGAAATCTTTTTTCCGCGTAATTTGTAAAACCTGTTTTTGATTGCGATGTCTCTGACGACCCTTTCAAAACGACTGCCCCTACGAACAGTCCTAGTTGTGCCCTTCGCGCTAGAGATCTTTGTTGCGGTGGGATTAACGGGATATCTGTCCTACCGCAACGGACAAGAAGCGGTCGAGGACTTGGCGACCCAGCTTCAGAAAGAGGTCGTTTTTCGCATCGAAGAACGGCTCGACAATTATTTATCTGCCCCAAAAATCATCAACCGAATCAACGCCGATAGCGTGCGTCTAGGGCAGCTAGCTCCAGAGGATACGCCAGCCCTGGAGCGCCACTTTATCGACCAAATTCGTCTGTTTAGCTCGGCAACGTATATCTATTTCGGCAGCTCCGACGGAAAGTTTATAGGGGTAGGGCGCAATAACGATGGCTCGCTAAACTTGGGAGTCGCCGGTCAGAACGGATCTGAGGACGATAATTTCTACACCTATCAGCTTGATGGCAATGGCGATCGCACGGACGATGTTTCGGCGGTGCCAGACTACAACTTGCTGCTTCGTCCGTGGTATGTGGGAGCCGTCAACGCCAGACAGTCTGCCTGGGGAGATATCTACATTTGGGCTGCCCCCTACGCCAATCTTGCCCTGCCGGCGGTGCTGCCAATCTATCGGCAAAGGCCAAATTCCCAGGGAAACTCCGCCGAGAAAGACTTACTGGGGGTGTTTGCCGTTGATATGTCCCTGCTCGATATCAGCACTTTCTTGCAAAGCTTGGATGTTGGGAAAACGGGGCAGACTTTTATTGTGGATTACACGGGGCAACTGGTAGCTTCTTCCACCGATGAGCCTCCCTTTGGCGATGTTGAGGGCAAACCCGTGCGGCTGGCGGCGGGGCAAAGCAATAATCCACTGGTGAGCAAAACCGCCACCCATATCCTGGGGCAACTGGGCAGTTTCGGGCGGCTTGACTCTAGCTTTCAAACCACTGTTTGGCTGGATGGAGAAAAACAGTTAATTCAGGTGACGCCTTTTCGTCTGTCGGGAGGGCTTAATTGGGCGATCGTTGTGGTTATTCCCGAGCGGGATTTTATGGCTCGCATCCACGCCAACACCCGCACCACGATCGCCCTCTGTGTGCTGGCTTTGGCGGTCTCAACCGGCATCGGCATCCTTACCGCGCGCTGGATTGTAGCCCCTATCAGCCAGCTCAACGCATCGGCAAAGTCTTTAGCAGATGGCAACTGGAACCATCGCTCCGTCCAGCTAGATCGCCAGGATGAAATCGGTGAACTTGCCCAATCCTTTAATCATATGGCGTCCCAGCTACAGGATTCCTTTGCATCACTTCAGGCAAAGAATGAACAGATGCAGCGGCTGGATGAATTAAAGGATGAATTTCTGGCGAATACCTCCCATGAATTGCGCACTCCTTTGAATGGAACTATTGGTATTGCAGAGTCCATGCTAGATGGTGTTGCAGGGGAATTAAATGCAAGGCAGCGACAGAATTTAACCTTAGTTGTCCAAAGTTGCTATCGATTAAATTCGTTGGTCAACGATATTCTAGACTTTTCAAAACTGCGCCATAAAGCGATCGAACTCCAGCGTAAGCCTGTTGGCATTCGTGAAATCGTCGATGCCATTCTTCGCCTTTGTCAACCCTTAGTAAAGGATAAAGATCTAACGCTAGTTAATGCAATCTCCCCTGCTTTTCCCTTGGCTCATGCTGATGAGAATCGCCTACAGCAGATTCTTTATAATTTAGTGGGAAATGCGATTAAATTTACCGACGAAGGATTTATCGGTGTCTCTGCTGAGCTGCTCTCCCATCGAAATTTAGATGATCGTAAAAGTGTTTATGACAATCAAGGCTCCTTGAAAAAAAACAATGAGAATGACGATAAATTTGGTTTTGATGATGGCAATCGCCCCTCTAATCCACTATCAAATCCGCCACAACAATACCTTGCAATAACAGTTGCGGATACGGGAATCGGTATTCCTGCTAATAAGCTAGATCGAATCTTTGAATCCTTTGAACAGGCTGACGGCTCAACGTCTCGCCAGTACGGCGGCACCGGATTGGGATTGGCCGTCACCAAACAATTAGTGTCTTTACACGGTGGAGATATAACCGTGAAATCTGTCGTTGGTAAAGGATCACAGTTCACCTTTACGTTACCTACTATTGAAGTAAAGACAGATGAGTCTATTGAATCCGAAGCGTCTGAGCTGTCTGAGTTAGCGCCAACATTAGCCCTCGCAGAAACCATCGGTGATCGCCTAAGAAGCGAGCAGCATGGACTTGCTACAAATATCATTAACAGATTCGGTGATGGCAGCCTAGTTAAGCCGGCAGCGGAGCCAACGCTGCCAACACTAATAGAAGGTGACGACAATTTTAAGATTCTAATTGTTGATGATGAGCCTATTAATCTTCAGGTTTTAGTCAATCATTTATCGCCGGAAAACTTTGCTGTTACTCAAGCCAGCAATGGGGTCGAGGCTCTGGCATTAATTGAGCGAGGGCTAAAACCAGATTTGATTTTGCTTGATGTAATGATGCCGCGAATGACCGGCTATGAAGTAACTCAAACCCTGCGGGAAAAATACCCGTCCCATGAGTTGCCCATTCTGATGTTGACGGCGAAGAATCAATCCGATGATATTGTTCAGGGATTGAGTAAAGGGGCTAATGACTATTTAACAAAGCCAATTAAAAAACGTGAGCTACTTGCCCGATTGAAGACGCATCTAAGGCTGTCGAATTTAACAATGGCCTATGCAAAATTTGTGCCCCGCGAGTTTTTAAACATCCTTAGTAAAGAAAGCATCTTAGACGTCAAACTAGGGGATGCTGTCCAACAGGAAATGTCGGTATTGTTCTCTGATATTCGTGATTTCACTCCCCTAAGCGAAGGCATGAGTCCCGAAGACAATTTCCGATTCATCAACGGCTATCTGTCGCAAATGGAACCAGCGATTCGAGAGAATAATGGGTTTATTGACAAATATATCGGCGATGCCATTATGGCTTTATTTCCTGGCAATGCTGATGATTCTCTGAAAGCAGCGATCGCTATGTTACGGCAGCTAAAGGACTATAACCGAGCCAAGATAGACTCAGACTTACCGACCATTAGAACAGGAATTGGCATTAATACGGGCAGCCTGATGTTGGGGACCGTCGGCGGAGAAAAGCGGATGGATACGACCGCTATTAGTGACGCCGTCAACTTGGCATCTCGCATTGAGAGTTTAACAAAAGTGTATGGAGTATCGCTACTAATTAGCGATCGCACCTTCATTGACTTGAGAGATTCCAATCAGTACAGAATGCGTATTGTTGACCGAGTCGTAGTGAAGGGAAAGACGGAGAACGTGACCTTATTTGAAGTCTTTGACACTGATTTACCAGGGCTTTGTCAACAGAAAGAAGAGACTCGAACCCGATTTGAACAGGGAGTAATGCTATTCCACAATCATGAGCTAGCCAAGGCGAAATCTTGCTTTGACGAATGTCTAGAGCATTGCCCGGAAGATTCCGTTTCCAAGCTATATTTGGAACGATTTAAACGATTTCCCCACGACCCAACCTACTAATTTTTTCCATCAATAACCTGCAAAATGTACGGTGTCCTTTTGCGTAATACGCGCAATAATGGAACCTGTTAGAGCGACTTAAATGATGGAATCTTCTAATAGAATTTCTTGGAAAACTGCTGTTGTTTGGACGGTGGGCTTAATAATCTGCGGCTGTTTGGCTTGGGGAGGGCCGTTAGCTCGACCGGCGCTCGCAGACGCCCCTGCCCTGGAACTCCAAGAAAACGCCCCAAGCTCAGTATCAGAATCGCTTTACACGTCCCGCGATCGCCCCAGTTCCGACGGCATCGGCAAAGTCTATCTAGGGCGAGAAATTGCCAAGGTGATGGGATACGAAGGAGCGGGCTGGCTAGAGCGGGCGGGGCGAGAAAGTCAGGAAAAGCCATCGGCAGCGATCGCGGCGCTTAATTTACGTCCCACTGATACCGTTGTTGATATCGGTGCTGGAACCGGGTACTTCAGCACCCGTATCGCTTCCCAAGTTCCTCAAGGTCAGGTCCTAGCATTAGACGTACAGCCAGAGATGATTGACATCTTGGACTGGATGAAAGCGGAATATCAATTGGATAATCTGCAGCCTGTTTTGGGGACCGAAACTGATCCCAATCTGCCGGAGCAGAGCGTAGATGTTGCGCTGATGGTTGATGTCTACCACGAGCTAGCCTATCCCAATGAAGTGATGCAGAAGGTGGTGCGATCGCTAAAACCTGACGGGCGAATTGTAGTGCTGGAATACCGAGCCGAAAACCCTCTTGTGCTGATCAAACGCCTACATAAAATGTCTTTGCGCCAGTTAAAAAAAGAAATGAAGGTAGTGGGACTAGAGCTTATCGCATCCCCAAAAATCCTCCCTCAGCAGCAC
>JBCCTE010000141.1:0-7121 GCA_039198915.1 Cyanobacteria bacterium P01_D01_bin.73
CAGCTACAGCTAGAAAACAGTGGCGCAATTTTTGATGTGGCGAACGTGGCGCGGCTGCCGGGGGGGCGGCTGTCGTGGAATGCGCTGCTGTGTTTTGTGGATGCGACGGAGGCGGGGGCACTGGCGCGAAATCGCAGCCAGCCCAGCGATTGGATGGCGCAGGAAATGGAGTGGGTCGACCAGTGGATGCGGGGGCTGGGGGCGACGGGGGTGGACCCGGCGTCGGAGCTGTACATTCGCTATACCGGCGGAATGGCATATCCTCGGCGATCGCTCTCAGGGGCGCAAATGTTGGCAGGGGGCGTCAGCCGTAGCGAGGGGCTGGGAACCTTTTCCTACAAGTTCGATGTCCGCGGCGGCATCGCGGGATTGGGCAAGAAAGCGGCGGCGAAAAACTACTCCAGCCTCCGCTTCCTGTCCTTGGTGGTACCGTCCTTCAATTACGGCATTGACCACGCTCTCCCTCGCAGTACCCCCAACCTTGCCTTAATTAGCCCCGCCTCAGGATTTCGTGGTGTGGGGGCGGCGGCGGGTCGGATTGTCGAACTGAACTGCGGCGTGGGGCAGGGGGTCGGAATTGCGGCGGCGATCGCCGTAACCCAAAATCGATCGCTTTCGACCGTCAAAAATAGCGAGGTACAACCAGTGTTGGCGGCAACGGGGCAACTCCCCACCCTGTACGGCATTGGCTACAAGGAGGCGCAGGAATTTAACGCTTTTGAGCTGGCGATGAAGCCGGACAAGCTGGATCCCCAAAGCGGCGGTGGCGGTGGTGCTGCTCCGGGGCTTGACGACGTAACGGGCCATTGGGCGGCACCCTTTATCGAGGCGTTGCGATCGCGTGGCACCCTAAGTGGCTATCCCGACGGTTCCTTCCGCCCTGATGCGGGCTTAACGCGCGCCGAATTTGCGGCGGCTCTGGTGGAAGCTTTTGATTTGCCCCTGCGGCGATCGCCCAAGCGCTTCAACGATATCAGTGGCTCATTCTGGGCTAACGCTGTGATTACCAAGGCGGTGCAGATGGGATTTCTGAGTGGTTTCCCCAACAGTATGTTTCGCCCCCAGGGAGGCTTAACCCGCGCTCAAACTTGGGTGGCGCTGGTCAGTGGGCTACAGCTCCAATCCAGTACTAACCTCGACATCACCGCCCTTTACGGCGACGTAGACACAATTCCTGCCTACGCCCGAGCCGGGGTTACCACCGCCAGCGATCGCCTGTTGGTGGTGAATTATCCTGAGCGCGATCGCCTCGATCCCCGCCGTCCCATAACTCGGGGTGAATTGGCGGCGACGCTCTACCAAGCATTGTTAACCCAGGGGCAGGTTTCTCCCCTCGAGCATCCCAACATTGTTCGTCCTGTGGAAATTCTCAACCCTCCTCGTCAGGATCCCCCCGCCCTTGAGGTTATTGAAGCAGCACCTCTGTCCCAGGGTATGTTTGCGGATCTGACGGACCATTGGGCTCGTGCTCCCATTGAGTGTCTGGCGCTGGAAGGAATTTTAAGGGGCTTGCAGCCCGGTGAGTTTGCACCCGACGTGCCAATGACGCGCCTTGATTTTGCCCAGGCGATCGCCCAAGCTTTCCCGCTGCATAGCAATCGTCCCGGCATCCAGTTCAAGGATATTCCCGACATTTTCTGGGCAAATAATCTGATTCAGCAGGCCTACCAGGGAGGTTTTATCGAGCCCATTAATGGTCCAGACTTCTATCCCGCTGAGTTTCAACCCACTGAGGCGATCGCCCGTCGTGACATTATTGTCGGTCTTGCCAAAGGATTAGGGTGGCGTATCCCCAGCAATAGCCACCCTCAAAAGTTGCTGGAGCATCTGGAGGATGGGGCGCAGATTGCTGATTCGGAGGCAGAGGCGATCGCGGCAGCATTGGTTCGAGGGGCGATCGCCAACGCTCAAAACCCTAGCCGACTGGATCTAGATCAGCCCGCCACCCGCGCCGACGTTGCCATCATGCTCTATCAAGCCCTGGTGGCAGAAGGTGAATTAGGTGTAATCCCTGGCAGTAACCACGAGGCATTGGTACTAACCGTGCCTAATTTGGCGGAGGCGATCGCTGGATAATTCCGATCCCCCTCTTCCCAACCAAGCCCTTAAAAAAGCGTAGAGCCCGTTAATCCGAGCCCTACGCTAATTAATAGAAGCTTATAGCCGCCAGGTCAGAAATCTAGCCCTCGCCATTGTCCTGAGGCGTGCCATTGTCAGCTGCCGGAGCTGCGCCGTTGCCTGAGTCAGACGCTCCACTGCGTCTTACAGCAGCGCTAGCACTCTGGTCGTCGACCATCTCTTCGTCCTCCAAAATGGCAGGATTGCGACCGCCGCCAATGGTCTCCGACGACAAATCTAGATTGCCTTCACGCTCGTAAACCCGAGCCGTGCGATCGTCCAGAATCATATTGTCCCCAAAGCCGTCCTTGTCGCCGATCAAAACCGCGCCATCGGTAGCCCCAGAGCGGCTGTCGTAGCCACCCTCCGCGTCAGCGCTGCCATCGTCATAGGCGTTAAAACCAGTACCCGCCGGAATCAGGCGACCGATAATAACGTTCTCCTTCAGACCACGCAGCCAGTCAGACTTACCTTCGATCGCCGCCTCCGTTAGGACACGAGTGGTTTCCTGGAAACTTGCCGCCGAAATAAAGCTATCGGTATTCAAGGACGCCTTCGTAATACCCAGCAAAATCGGCGTGTACAGGGCAGGCGCCGCACCGGTAATGGACATCGCCTCATTCACCCGCTCCACCTGCTGTAGCTCAATCAGCTCACCTGGCAGCATCGTAGTGTCACCACCGTCATCAATGCGCACCTTGCTGGTCATTTGACGCACAATCACCTCAATGTGCTTGTCAGAAATATTGATGCCCTGGGACTGGTACACCGACTGCACTTCATTTACGAGGAAGGTTTGCACCTCTTGCAAACTCGCCAGCGCTGCTTCATAGGACGCCATAGACTCCCGATGATAGTTAAAGAATACGTCGAGAATTTCATGGGGATTCGACGGACCATCGGTCAGTGCTTCCGCCGCCGCCACCGTATGACCGTCCGGGATCATGACACTTTGACCGATACCAATGGGATATTCGGCGATCGTCCCGTCGGACTCAATTACCTTAATCTCAATGCTCTCGTCATCGTTATAGATAACCTGTGCCGTTCCCGGACGACGGGCAAGGATGCAGGCTTCCTTGGGCTTACGCGCCTCCAACAGCTCTTCAATTCGCGGTAGACCCTGGATAATATCTCCCGTCTTGGCGCGCTCGAAGACCAGCAGCACCAGGTTGTCACCCCGTTGGACCAGGTCGCCATCGTCAATATGCAGCACCGCCTGGGGAGATACTCGATAGGGGCGTCCTAACCGCAGGCTCAGTTGACCATCGGCGATCGCCTCAACGCGACCCGACTCAGTTGCTACTACGTCATCTGCCAGCTTAGTCTTACCGGCAACCACCATATCGCCAGGGCTCAGCGACGCATCGTTACCCTGTAGATCCAGAGAAACTAAATCGCTGGAGCGCTCCACCAGCAGCCGTCGCAGAATCTCAGCATCATCGCGAATTCCACGAACCACGCCCGGCTCCTTACACTGAATCTCGGTGCGGGCTACCACCGCATTGGGCTCCACGTGATCCCCATCGCTAACCAACAAACGGGTGTGGGTGCTGCCCTGGGTGCTATCCGCTGCAATATCCCGACGCACCACCAAGGATTCCAAAATCACTAGCTGTAGGCGTAGATCCTCTTCTTCCTCGTCCATTGAGACCAATTCAATGTCCGCTGCCAATTGGGAGGCACTGCCATCGATTTCCAGTAGCAGCTGAGTTTTCAGCAGGTCGACGCTATCCACGGACTTGACGCGATCGCCATCCTTATAAGCCAACCGCTGCACAGTCCGCAAACTGATTGCCCGCTCTGCCTCATCACTAGCCTCTTGGCTCGGCACACTGGGATGATCTAACACCTCAAACTCAGACACTGCCCGCAGCAATAGTGCCGAACCTTCCGGCGTCTCGATGTATTCCACCTGGGTCAGCCCTTCGGCGCTCAAGTCAGGCATAATCTCTTCGCCCGCATTGAAAAGACGACCATCCACCGTGGCAATCACGTCAGGATCATCAATCATCCGCAGCTCGCCCGGCTTGATGGTAATCTCCCGCAGAATGTCGTTCTTCTGGGTTACCTCCACTACACCAGAGGTTTGACAGAAAATATCTTTAACAATTTCCGTGCCAGCCTCAACAAACTGACCATCCTCCACCATCAGCAGAGAAATATCCTTGTTGACCTCATGGGTTTCCTCAGGAATCCAGAGCAGTGTCCCGCCCTGAATGACCTCAAAGCCCTGCTTGCCTTTACCGCTGCGCTTCGCCACCTCGACGCCGGAATAGCGCAGAATTCCACCGGTCTGGGTGCGGTAGCGATCATCCACCAGTTCAGCCACTACTTGATTGTGCTGCACCTTCGTTCCCGGCGCAGCGATCAAGGAAAACAACTGCCCCTCAGCGCCCTCAATTAGGTAGTGGTCTCGCCCTTGGCTGCTCTCAACCCGAACCCGGGCATCGTTCAGCATTACCGACGCCGTAATAATCTCAATTTCCCGGCTACTGCTCTTCTTCTCGCTCTCCTCATCCTCAGGAGCCAGACGAACGATCCCGCCATGCTCAGTAATTAGGCGAGTCTCCGCCAAGACACTTCCTTCCTCAACGGCATCACCGTTCTTCACCGTAGGCTCCGCTCCCGGCAGCAGGTTATAAACCTCCCCAGACAGCACCCAAACCAGGCCACCCCGCTGGGCAATACGGGTTGTATTACCCTGACGATCCTTCTTTTCCTCGGGGATAATGCCGTCAAACATGACTTCTCCAGCCACGTCAGCAGCCACGTCCTTAGCCGCTTTCTCCGTAGATTTACGGGTGCGACCCGAGATGGGCACCTCCGACAGGATCTGTCCCTCATAGACTGGATCACCGTCGCGGGCAATTAGAATCGCGCCCTTGTTAACGTTGAACTGGAACTTTTTGTTGCTGCCATCTGCCTCAATGGTGATTTTCGCAGGCGCTTCCATCACGTAAGCGTCTTCACCATGGCGGGTGCGGAGGGGGCGCCCCTTAAACTTCTTGGGATGGCGTACGGTGCCATTGAAGGGAGCCCGTACCTGGTCTGCTACCTCACCGGTAAATACCCCCCCGGTGTGGAAGGTCCGCATTGTTAGCTGAGTTCCCGGCTCACCGATGGACTGAGCAGCAATAATACCAACGGCTTCCCCAAGGTCAACCATCTGACCGTGGGCTAGACTCCAGCCATAGCACATGCGGCAAACGGACCGGGCTGCTTCACAGGTCAGAGGCGATCGCAGGAACACCTTTTCAACCTTAGCCTCACCAATGATCTTGGTCATTTCGCCGGAGAAGGCCTGATTTCGCTTCATCAGCACTTCGCCGGTTTCAGGATGCAACACATCCTCCGCCAGGACCCGTCCCAAAAGGCGATTTTCCAAAGGAATCAAAACCCGTTCCCCGTCGGTCATCGGGCGCACCGTGATCCCCCGCTCGGTGCCACAATCGTGCTCGCGAATAATGGTGTCCTGGGAAACATCCACCAGACGGCGGGTCAAATACCCCGAATCCGCCGTTCGCAGCGCCGTATCAACCAGCCCCTTACGGGCACCGTAGGACGAAATAATATACTCGGTAACCGTCAGTCCCTCACGGAAGTTGGTTTTAATGGGCAGGTCAATAATCTCTCCCTGCGGATCCGCCATCAAACCGCGCATCCCCACCAACTGACGCACCTGGGACAAATTACCCCGAGCCCCAGAGAACGCCATCATATAAACAGAGTTCAGGGGATTGTTCGCCTCAAAATTGCGAACCACTTCCTGCTTCAGTTCTTCACTGGTCCCATTCCAGGTGTCAATCACCTTCTGGAAACTCTCTACCTCAGTAATTTCCCCACGCTCGTAGCGGCTCTCGGTCCGGCGAATCTCTTCCTCCGCCGCATCCAGCAGTTTGCGCTTCACCGCCGGAATTTGCAGGTCGTCCACACTAATGGAAACCCCTGCACGGGTGGCAAACTTAAAGCCCAGGTCCTTTAAAGCATCGGCAACATGGGCAGTGCGAGCAGTTCCATGGTTAGTAAACGACCAGGCAACCAGCTTGCGCAGCTGCCCTTTGTTAACAATGCGGTTGTAAAAAACAGGTTTTGCCGGGGTTTGGTCAGCCATAATTCCTCAGACGGTGTAGCGCTACGTAATCTCAGCGGGCGGGATCAATCAATTGGTACCTGAGGGAAGAAAGTTGCTACTAATCCCTCCACTCTGCTTGGAACGTTTTCCTAACTAGGGCGTGTTCTACTGGACGATCGCCTCCTGAATCTGGTGGTTGAAAATAATCCGTCCAGGGGTCGTTCGAATGTACTGAGAAATCACCTCTCCCGATGCACCTTCGCGCACCAACCGCAGTGGATTATTGGTCTTGCTGCCAAAGTACAGCTTGGTGACCTCGCCGCCGTCAACATCTGCATCCTCTGCGGCGATCGCCTGACGAATCACCACCGTGTCCGCCGTCACCCGCAGCACCTGACCCGGTACATCCGTTGTAATTGACTCTGCCAAGGACGCCCCCGCCATCAGCACATCACCGGCATGTACAGCTGCTTCCTTACCTTTCAAGGGAACTTCAACCGTATCCTCCGTGATAACCAAAGGCTCCGCCTCCGCCTCGTTGGAATCTACATCACCCTCATACCTCAGCCATACGTAAGTATGTAAATTCACCAAGCCCTGGTCATAGGCTGTAATCGCATCCTCCATATTGCCGAAATAGCGGCGCACATCAGAGCGCTGAGCCGGATTCTCCGCCGTCAAGTAATAGCAGCCCAACACCATATCCTGACTCGGTGTCACCACAGGCGAGCCTGTAGCCGGCGACAAAATATTATTGGACGCCAACATCAGCAGCCGCGCTTCAGCCTGGGCCTCCAAAGAAAGCGGCACGTGAACTGCCATCTGGTCACCATCAAAGTCAGCGTTAAATGCCGGACACACAAGCGGATGAAGCTGAATCGCTCGCCCATCCACCAGAATCGGCTCAAAAGCCTGAATTCCCAGCCGG
>JBCCTE010000142.1:0-7098 GCA_039198915.1 Cyanobacteria bacterium P01_D01_bin.73
CCCTTGCACGTTTGAGGAGCCAAGAGAAATCGGCATTCCCTGGATCGATCGTCAGTTCCCGCTCGAACGCCAACAGCGGCTCTGCGAAGACGTCTTCCGCGACTTTCCGGTGAGCTTCAGGATTCGTTCGGTAGTGGTGGTTTTGCCGGCGTCGACGTGGGCAAAGATACCGATGTTGCGGTAGCGTGTGATGTCTTTCATAACTGCTCTCTATGGTGTTGCTGTAACCGTTGGGACCAACTTCAAGGTCGAGTAATGACGATTACGGCTGATGTTGCTGTGGTGGCAAAGGCTTAGCCACTGGGACTTTTAGCTTTGGGGCTAAGATGTGTCCTTGACGACAGCATGAATTTTTAAATAGTAGAGTATTTTGTTGCGATCGTGTAAAGAGTTATCGCAACAGGGGTTGGGAGCGTAACGATTACGCTAGCGAACGCCCCTTTTCCATAATTTCCCCACGACTTTGAAGGGCTGATCCCTGGCGATCGCCATCCAATCCACGACCTTAGGAGATCCCCTGGCAGAGATTAGGAGCAGTGGTAGCCTAGAACCAGCTGCCGATCGCCATACCCGCCAGCAAAATAAAGCCAATGTTGACGTTCTCGCCAAAGAGCTTGCCGTAAGCAGAACGGGAGAGCTGCGGACCGCGCAATTTGAGATATTGCTTAGCCCATAGAAATATTGCTGCAGCGAGGGCGGGCCAGTAGAGCAGATTGAGCTGGGTGGCGATGCCGGCTTGGGCGAGTAGCAGGGCGGTTAGTAGGAAAAATAGCCCGATCGCCTCAGCAACGTACTCCCCAAAAAATAGGGCGCTGGAATTAACTCCCAACTGGCGATCATCTTCGCGGTCCGCCATAGCGTAGATGGTGTCGAAGCCGAGGGTCCAGAAGACGGTGGCACCCCACAGCATCCAGGCAGGCCAGGGTAGGGCGGGGGGATCGGTGGCGGCGCTCCAGGGAATTAGTACGGCAAACCCCCAGGCGATCGCCAGAACCAACTGCGGCACGGGGAACACTCGCTTTGCCCCCGGATACAGCGCAATGACTGGCACGGCGGCGACGCAGAGTCCAAAGCTAAGGGGCGTTAAAAATACCGTCAGTCCGGCAGCGCACAGCAGGGCGATCGCAAACACTACAATCCCGACCTTCACCGAAAGCTCTCGCGATGCCAGAGGGCGCTTTTTCGTTCGCTGCACCTTCGGATCAATGTTGCGATCCCATAGGTCGTTGATTACACAGCCAGCACCGCTGGTGGCAAAGGTTCCCACCACCACCACCATCAGCAATAGCAGCGGCGGTCTGCCGCCAGTGGCGAGAACCAACGACCATAGGGCGGGAATCAGCAAGATTAGACGCCCAGCCGGCTTATCCCAGCGCAATAGGCGAATAACGGCGTCCCAGGGAATTGACGAGGGGCGGGGGAATTTCGGCGTCGAGGACATGAAATGGACGGGACTGCTAAACAGAACGCACTGGAAAACTACTGGGAGATTTCGATAGCGTAGTTTTCAATGACCGGATTGGCCAATAGGCGATCGCACATAGCATCCACCTGGGAACGAGCCGTATCCTCATCTGGAGCGTCCAGGGAAAGCTCAATATATTTACCAATTCGCACTGAGTCGACACTGTGCCCCAGCTGTTCCAGACCCGACTTTACAGCAACGCCAGCGGGATCCAGCACAGACGGACGCAAGGTAACGCGAATTTTAGCTTGGTACTTTTGACTCACAGGTTGGTACGGGATAAAAAATCTAGGCAGCAAGTGGAAGATCCTGAAAGACACTGCGTCGGTTAAAGCCCACCGGGTAAAGTAATGCCCAGGGGGATACAACTCCAGACAGTCAATCCGAAGAACCATCGGGAGCTTAATTTAACAGCGTTTGTTCTGGCAGCATTTACATCTACGACAAATCCGCTGAATCTGTCCACTAAGAGATACTAATAGAAAGATATATCTTGAATCGTCCAAAACTTTATAAATGTTCCTGACTGTCCCTTAGCCTTTGATTACAAAGCGGCGTATCATCCGACCTCCCTTGTTTCATTCCAAACCTTTCCTATGGCGTCCAACCGCACGCGCAACCAAGATCAAATCCTCCAGACATTAAAGTCCTTAAGCTACGAAATTGCAGCTCAGGATCTTTATGTCCATCTGCAGGAGCATGGACACAAAATTGGATTGGCAACGGTGTATCGAGCGCTTGACGTCCTGAAGCAGCGAGGGGAGATTCAGGTCCGCACATCGAAAAGCGGCATATCGCTCTACGGCTCCCTCAAGCGAGATCACCACCACCACCTGAATTGCGTCAGATGTGGGAAAGAGGAAGCAATGGACGAATGTCCTTTGCAAGAGCTGCAAAAACAACTGAATATGATCGGTACCACAACAAACTTCAAGGTTTACTATCACACGCTGGAATTCTACGGAGTCTGCAAAGCTTGCCAAAGCTTGGAAGACAGCAACCAGCCGACCGTCGCGCCGGCTTCCGCAGAGCACGATCCTCAACGCTCTCCCTCTTCCCAGAGTTATCGCTGAGGGTGATCCCCGGTACGTTGATTTTTCCAGAACTAATCGCCAGAAGCCCTGATTGCCTGCATCAGGAGTTGCGATGAAGCTGCCATCAACACCGCGCTATTCTTCGACGATGATGCCTCCATGTCTCCCAAAACTCACCGGCTCCACGGACGTTTTTGAGAGATGTCGAATACGTAATATTTCATTACAAAAATCGATGCGACTGCTCAATCAATAGGGTGAACTGAGGCATAGTGAGGGGGGGAAATGGAATGTATTAGCAGTCCCTATCGAAAAACTATTAGCCTGTCACAGCATGAACAGGCCGTAGGCTCTCACTCGTTAATTTGCAATGACAACTTCAATCAGCAACCAGTCAGAGAAATACTGTTTTGATCATTTTTCTCTGAAGGACATGACAACCTGCGGTACGACTCTGCGTCGTATGGGGGCAGGAGCTGAAACGATGGAGGAGGTGGCGACGCGCATCGTACGCTACTTCCGCGATAGTTTTATTGACCCTGATACTGGGGAGTCCGCCCTTGCTTTGGCTCGGTGTTTTAAAACCGAATCCTACGACACGCTGCCGGATTCTGCGATGCAGGCGATCGCCGCAACCAGTGACGGCAACCCTGATCCAGAGGCAACGTTTTTAACGCTATTGGGGACAGCTGGTGCGGAGCCGCACTGGAACAGTCGAAGCGAATCACAAGGACACCAAGCGATTCCTTTAAGCAGTAAGGACGTGGTTTTGCGGCTGCCAATGATTTGCCAGCTTATTAAACAGCTTGGGTTGGACATTGAAACCATTCTTGATCCTGAGTTGATGGTGGATCAAGAACAGAAAACGTTCAATGTTTTCCATGTACCTAAAGCGCCAGGTAGCCCCTATATTCCTGCCCAGGATAAGTTTGTTATTCCCTATGGAATCCGCTCTGTCTTAGGGTTTGGTGGCATACTTCCCTCCGGCAGCTTATTCGTATTTATTTTGTTCTCGAGTGTAAGTATTCCGCGATCAGCCGGTGATCAGTTCAAAAGCCTGGCGCTTAACGCTAAATTTGCCCTTCTACCCTTTGATCGGGGATCTGTTTTCAATTAGTAAGGCCAGTTAGTCCTTAGACTTCAATTAAAATCAATGTTTTAATCGCGTCGTTTTTTAAGAAAACAGCTACTGATGGATGGTATCGATCACATGGCCGAGATTAATCAACTGAAGGCGCAGGTTACTTCCCTTGATGAGTTGTTATCTGTGTATGAGCGCTCTGCCATTGAGCAGACTGAGCAACTTGAGGCAACGATTCAGACTCTGAAGCAAACCCAGGCAAAGCTAATCCAAACTGAGAAGATGTCTAGCCTAGGGCTTCTGATTGCGGGAGTGGCTCATGAGATCAACAATCCCATCGGCTTTATATCAGGCAACATTGAGTATTTGGAAGAGTACTCTTGCGGGCTTTTAGAATTAATCAGCCTTTATCAGAAGCATCTTCCAGAACCGCCTCATGATGTAGCGAAAAAGCTGAGTGAACTAGACTTTGAGTTTGTCTCAGAAGATCTACAAAATGTTCTTGAATCTGTCAGCTTGGGGACGAATCGAGTTAAGGAAATCGTGAAATCACTGCGCAATTTCTCCCGTCTGGATGAGTCAGAGTGGCGGGAAACCAACATTCATGAAAGTCTTGAAGGCACCTTGGTTATTCTGGGATATCGGCTGAATTCATCGTTGAGATCACCAAATCGATCTTCTATCAATCTGATTAAAAACTATGGTGATTTGCCTTCAATTCAGTGTTATCCGGGACCACTGAATCAGGTATTTATGAACTTGGTGGCCAATGCGATTGATGCGATTGAGGATCGGTTTAATGATGGAACTGTAGAGGGGAATTCTCCAGATTCAACGTTGCCTTTGGAGTTAGAGATAATAACGCAAATGATTGATGAGGATTGGGTTCAGATTCGAATTCGTGATACCGGAAAAGGATTGCCGGATACGTCGATCGCCCGGTTATTCGAGCCGTTGTTTACGACGAAGGAGATTGGCAAGGGTACGGGGTTAGGGCTATCTATTTGCCATCAGATTGTGGTGGAGCGCCACGGGGGACGGATTTCGGCGAAGCCTGCGGAGGTTTGTGGTGCGGAGTTTATTGTCGAGTTGCCGGTTTGCCTGGCAAATGATGACGGCGATGATCAATGATTTTCGCTAGCGGAGCCTGTTACTTTATCCACGTCTTGACGATTGGGCAGGGAAAGCTGAGCACCAGACCGGGTGCAGGATAGACCGGCGGCGCAGGTTGCCCATCGAACAGCGTTTTTCCAGGGTTGTCCGTGACAGAGGGCCGTGGCGATCGCCCCGTTAAAAGCATCTCCAGCGGCGACGGTATCCACCACATTGACGGGAATAGCAGGAGTGAAGAAAGTCTCTGTCGGCGTTGCGCAAAAGCTGCCGCGATCGCCCAGGGTGATAATCACGGTGTCGATGCCTTTGCTTTGGAGTTTTTTCGCGGCGATCGCGGCAGAATCCTGGTCCGTTACCGGAAAGCCCACCAAACGACTCGCTTCAGTTTCATTGGGCGTCAAAATATCAACGGCGGCGTAAAGTTCATCGGGCAGCGCATCGGGAGCTGGAGCGGGATCTAAAACAACCATTACTCTAGCGGCTTTAGCCCATTGGGCAGCAGCGATAACAACCGATAGGGGAATTTCTAGCTGCAACAGCAGGATTTGGGCTTGGGGTAAATGCTGCTTTAGTTGGTCTAGTTCAACATTGCCGATGATGTGATTTGCGCCGCCGACAATGGCAATTTGATTTTGTCCAGCACTGTCCACCAGGATTTGGGCAATGCCAGTGGACGTGTTTGGGTCGGTGGCGATCGCCCCCACATCCACCCCAAACCCTCGCAAGTGCCCGACTAATTCATGCCCGAAACTATCCTTGCCCACTCGCCCAATTAACGTAGTTTCAGCGCCTAATTTGGCAGCGGCGACAGCTTGGTTTGCGCCCTTGCCACCAGGACTGGTGGTGAAGCGATCGCCCTGGATGGTTTCACCCGGCAAGGGCAATCGCGGCACTTGGGCCACCAGGTCCATATTGATACTGCCGAATACCAAGATGCTCATTTTGGGGCTTAGCGCTGCTGGGAGGCGGCTTGGTAGGCGGCGGTTAGATTCTCGGCGCTGGGGGCTTGGTCTAGGATGACGCCGTCCATGAGGAAGGTGGGGGTGCCTTGGACGCTGAGGGAATCGGCAAGGTCAACGTCCTTTTGGATGGCGGAGATCGCTGCTTCACTGGCGCGATCGCTATTGAATTTGTCGATATCTAACTCGTATTTATTGGCGAGTTCTAGATAAAGCTCTTCGCCCAAACGGTTTTGGTTTTTGTAGAGGTCATCGTGATAGGGCCAGAACTTATCCTGCTGCTGGGCTGCCCAGGAAGCGGCGGCGGCGGGGGCAGCTTGGGCGTGGATATTCGTCAGCGGCAGGTGCTTGTAGACAAACTGAACGCGGTTGCCGTAGCGAGACATAAAGCGCTGGATTTCCCCCTGAGCCTGGGCGCAGAAGGGGCACTGGAAGTCGGAGAATTCGATTAGGACGATGGGAGCGTCGGTGTTGCCTTTGACGGGGGAGCCGGCGACAACGGTTTCGGGGTTGGTGCGCAGACTAAGGCGTAGTTGGGATTGTGCCTGGGCGCGGCGTTCAGCTTGGATGCGGTTGTATTTGCCGACGGATTTTAGGATGGCTTCCGGATTGTCGTCGATAACTTTCAGCACCTTGGCTTCAAAATCGGCGCTGACTTCTTGGGCGATCGCCGCAGGAACCAACGGAGACGTCAGCGTTCCTAGCACCAGCAGGCAAGCACAGGCGATCGCCCCCACTTTGCCCCACTGTTTACGAAACCAATTGTTTAAACCTTTGCCCAAGCCCTTACCCATAACGATCATCCTGGTTTTATAACGCTGATAGCTGTGCGCCTTTGCTAATTTACCCAGTTTAGCTGTCCCGTTTAGTGACCGAATTAGAGGGCTTGGACTAAGGCTCGGGGGTGTCGGTATTTTTGGCGTTTTGCTTAGCGGCCTTCTCTTTTTTGCCGGTGATGATAGCGGCGATCGCCAAACAGCCAATGCCCACATTGATAGCAATATCGGCAATGTTAAAGACGGGAAACTGGATAAAACGCACTTCTAAAAAGTCAACAACATGACCCATCAAAAAGCGGTCAATACCGTTGCCCAGCGCGCCGCCAAGCAATAGCCCATAGCCCCAGGCCTCCCAAATTATGAGCTGGGGACCGAAGATGGCGAACAGGGCCAGCCCGGCACTGACGAGAAGGGACAGCCATCGCAGCCAGCCGCTGCCTTGGAACATGCTGAAGGCTGCACCGGTGTTGATGACGTAGGTAAAATTCAGGACACCAGGGATAATGGTCCAGGATTCGGGCGGCGTAGTGAGGGCGAAGTTTTGCTCCACCCAGAGTTTGGTTAGACGATCCAGCAGCAAACTGGCGATCGCCGCCACCCAAAACCAACGATTTTTCAACAAGTTTCCCACCCACTCCCTACAACTGGCGCTAAAGCTGGCGCTGTC
>JBCCTE010000143.1:0-7092 GCA_039198915.1 Cyanobacteria bacterium P01_D01_bin.73
CGCTGTTGAAGCACTCGCCGATGTTGGGGCAGGAGGCTTCTTCGCAAACGGTATTGAGGTGTAAATCGCGCAAAACGTCTTGAACTGCGCCGATTCGCTCAACTTGTGGCGCTTTGACTCGCAACCAATCGGGCTTTTTCACGGGTGTGACCTTAACCTCTAGTGGGGGAATTTGGTAGGAGAAAAATTATAACGACGAAATGCCGGGGTATGCCGAAATTCGCTTTTTTACTGTAGCGGATTCATAGGTTTTTGTTAACGATGAAATAATGGCTTTTGAGATTACTTTTTGCGGCGTTACAGTGACGTCGGTTGGTTGATAATTTTGACGGATTCCACTCCCCTAGAAAGTTGGCTTGAACCGGCGATTGCCCCCTTGGACAGCTGGCCAACTACCACCGCCGAAGCCAAAGACATCCAAGAAGCTGGACGCGATCAAGTCGTTATTGAAGACCAGTTCTGTGGCGTGGACAATATCCAAACCATCGCCGGAGTGGATGTGGGGTTTGAGGAAAAGGGGGCGATCGCCCGAGCCGCCGTAGCGCTGTTGAATTTCCAAACCCTGGAACCATTGGGGGTGGCGATCGCTCGAGTGCCCACGCCGTTTCCCTACATTCCTGGCTTTCTATCCTTCCGCGAAATCCCAGTCATTGTGCAGGCGCTGGCTAAGTTGACCCATAAATTTCCCGAGCCGCCGGATGTGATTATTTGCGACGGTCAAGGCTATGCCCATCCACGACGGTTTGGGTTGGCGTGTCATTTGGGCGTGCTGCTTAATCGTCCAACGTTGGGGGCGGCAAAGTCGCGGTTTATTGGGGAACATGCGCCGCTGGGGGAGAAGAAGGGCGATCGGGAATTGCTACGCGATCGCGATGAAACCATTGGCGTTGTGTTGCGCACCCGTGATAACGTGCGCCCACTGTATATTTCCAGCGGTCATCGCATCAGCTTGGAATCAGCTGTTGATATTGTGCTGCGCTGCACGCCCAAATACCGCCTACCGGAAACCACCCGCTGGTCCGACAAAATTGCCTCTCAACGGGGCTCTGACGAAAGCTACGCCCACTTAATTTGCGAGTAATTTAGCTGCCCTAAAATCGGAACGTGGTACGCAGCGTGCCGACGACGATCGCATCATTATCCGAGTCGTGTTCGGGGGCGGTCAGCAGAAAAATTCCGGGGGTGATGCTGATATTGTCGTTAACGGCAAAGCGGTAGAACGCTTCGATATGCAGCCCCACCTCGTCATCGGTAGGTACGCCATCACCGTCGTACAGGCGCGGCGGCTGACCAATTAGGAATGCCAGCAAGTCGCCTTCACGGTTGAAAGGATCGGAAAATGCCGCAGAGAAGAGGTAGGTATTGGTGGTGGCGCGGGCGTCGCTTTCGAGGAAATCAGTCCAGAACCAAGCGCCCCAGGCTCCCAGGGTCAGGCTTGGAGATACTCGCCACTGCACCGTGCCGCTCACCGCATGAATTTGCGCCGGCTCGATGCGATCGCCCGATAAATCCGCGTTCAAGCTGCCGGTAAACGTATCCAGCCGTCCCGTGTCCGAATAGCCGTTGATATACGCCAGCCCCGCCAAAATCGTTGGGCTGGGCTTGACTAAAATTTGTGCTCCGGCGGCACTGCGATCGCTCCCCAAAATCCCAAATTCCGGGTCATCCCCATCGCCTACACCGTAAGCTACCTGGAATCGCACCGTATCGCTCACCAGCCAATCAAAGCCGCCGCCCACATCCAGCGCCCCGAGCTTAAACACCGGGCTCGCCTCGCCAAATCGGGAAATGGAACCGCGACCGCTATCGAAAAATCCCGAGTTGGCGGTCAGCACCGAGCTGAGATCAAAACCCACCGGACGCACTGTGAACACTACGCGATCGCTAAAGGCCGCAAAACGATAGTCCAACAAATCCAGCTGCATTTCGTTGCCGCTATCCCCCTGGAACGACAACCGCGCCATATCCGTGCCCAGGCTGTCCCGTCCCGATAGCCCCCCAGCGTTGCCCAGGGACCATTGCAGTCGCAGGCGATCGCGTCCGGTAAAAGAGCTAACAATTTGCATGCGAGTCAGGTGGGAGAAGGTCACCTCGCGATCGCCACCGCCCGGCGTATCGTCACCGATAGCCGCCCCCGTCAACCCAAAAATCACCTCGCCGCCCAGCACCGCCGTCGTGGAAAATTGCTGATTCTCCAGCGTCTCCACCCGCTGCTCCAGGTCGCCTACCCGACTATCCAGCTCCGCCAGCTCCTGCTGAAATTCCCGCTGCAAACGACGGACGGTGGCTAAATCTTCTTCTCGCACCCCGTCCTGGGTCGCCGCATCAATTTGTGCGCCAATTTGGTCTAGGCAGGTGTTGAGGGCGGCGGCAAATTCGTAGCGGGTTAGGGCGCGATTACCGCGGAAGGTGCGATCGCCATAGCCGGAAATACAGCCATAGCGCTCCACCAGCGATCGCAATGCCTGAAACGCCCAATGGGTAGGGTCCACGTCAGTCAGGTCAGAAACGGACGTTACCGGTCCGTCAATTGCCGGTCCGTCGACTTGTGCAAAAACCGGCGCTTCATTTTCAGCGGCGGGGCGGACAGTATTTCCGGCGTCATTGCCGCTGGTAACGCTGGACGTATAGGTGATGGCATCGGGCATGGTCACCGCGTCGGGGGAATCGCTGGACTGGGCGATCGCCGGGACGCCTGAAAAACATCCGCACGCAGCCAATCCACTAATCGCCAAAAGCCGTCGGTGCGATCGCCACTGTTTCAGTTGTCCTTTGACGTTGGTCATTGTCGTATCCCTAACCCTTTGGCTCCAGCTCCAAGTCCACGTAATCTTTTTTTACGCACGCCAGCCATTGTCGTAACGCTATCCCAACCGCCCCTGGTTTGCCTCGAGAAAGTCACAAGAAAGTCACAATCCTGACAGGCAAATCCATAGGGCAACGGGTCAAAAGCCCTCGCAACGATCGCCCAACAGCACGCTGCCGCACCCCCCCGACGGCTGGTCCCGCAACATGGATTCCACATCGAAGGAAAACAGCTCGTAAATATCGTCAATCACGTCGGCGCGATCGCGATTATCCAGCCCCGCATTAATCAGCGCTTCATCCACCGGCGGATCCGTATAGTCGAGGGAAATCGTTAAGGTTTCCGCCGCCGTGATGAAATGCACCGTCTGCATGCCGCAGCTATTGTCCTCCGGCAAAAGACGACGCTCACTGGCAGGGGGCGGCGAAGGAAACCGTAAAGATGATCGCCGTCGCGGCATTCCCAGCACTAAACCTGACCCCTCGGGAGTAGCTTCTGAGCTTTCGGTAACCGACTCTTCCGCCTGGCCACCACCGCAGTTATTTCCTACACCACGCCCGCGCCCGTGGATTCCTACTAGCTCCCCGGCAACGTTTAGCACCGGACCGCCGCTCATGCCCCGACGTGTGCCGTTGTTGTACAAAAAGCTATAGCCGCCATCTAAAGATGGACGATTGAGCACGCCGGTCAGTTGTCCATTAACGGACTGGCGTTGACGGCGAGCAGCGGCGTCATCGGGATTGGGCCAGCCCGAGATCACTAGGCGATCGCCCGGCTTCATCCGGCTAGAATCCCCCATTGTCGCCACTGGATAGTCGCGATCGCTTTGGAACTTCACCAGCGCCAAGTCCAGCCCGCTAATCGTCTCGCCAAACTCTCCCCGCTCTGCCCCCAAAGGGATGATATTGTCCGTCTCGTCCACGTCATCCACAATGTGCACCTCCCCATCGCTAGTGCGAATGCCGTAGACGGTGCCGCGGGTGCACACCACATGAAGCGCCGTCAGGGCGTAGTACGTATTCCCCTCGTGGGCCACTAACACTCCCGAGCCTGGATTCCACTCCTGGCGCGCTTCGATATCCCCCGACTGCAACCCCTGAGCAATTACCACCGTCACCTGGGATGCCACCGCATCCACCTGGTCATAGGTCAGCGCTGCCACTGCCCAGGAGGGAATTACGGTCAAAATAATCCCCGCCAAGAACCATGCCCACAGCCGTTGAACTAGCCGCGGAATCTGCGGCAACGCTGTGGGGAGGCGATCGCGAAACACTGAAACTAGAGACGGGCGTGGCATCAAAATAGCGCGACGAGTAGAGGCATCGAGTAGACCTTGAGTCAGTCAGGGCAGCAAGAATTTGTAGCGGTAGAAAGCCCCTCAAGTTAGAGCCCACCCTTAACGAAAGGTTTTACCCCAAGAATGTTTCCAAAACGAGCGGAATGCACCCGGATAGTCTCCGGCAAGCCGCCGCCGCCGGGCAGGAATGACGCCGATCACTAAATTTTTGCTGGCGTTGCTTAAGAATTTTGCCTAGAACAGGATCAAACTCAGAAGCTGTCCTAACTGCCGCCATCGTTGCTGATCCCGCTCAGACCAAGGCTTGTCCTGCGATCGCCCAATCATCACCCCGCCAACGACAGCCCCATCTGTACCAGCCACCGTTGCCACCATTCCCAAGCGACACTGGAAAACGCTATCCAACGCCGCCCAAGCAGCTACATCAATCAACGTCGCCTCCGCGCCATCCTTAGGCTTCTGAATGTATTGATCCAAGGCCGCCTGCGCTGCCTCTGCTTCTACTGCGGGCCAACCCTCTGCCTGTGAATCGATCCACAGCTTGGATGGCGACAGCCATAAACCCGCTTGATCGCCCCCTAGCGCCTCCCGAGCGATCGCCACAACCTCCGGCAACTGATCCTGCCAACTCCCCGTCTCAGTACTGTTCGCTAGTCCCAACACCGCAGTGGTCACCTTGTCCCAAGCTCGCGATCGCTCCAGACTCTCCGTTATCAGAGCCAACTGCTGTTCCGTTTCGCCCGCCTGTACCAGTCGTCGTACCCGCTGACATAGCACCGGCCAATAAATCGGCTTGGTGATGTAATCGGTGGTGCCAGCGGAAAAAGCACGATCCACCGACTCCTGATCGTCTAACACCGTAATGATCAAGATGGGGACCGTTCTGCCTTCCGGGAGCGATCGCATCCGTTCACAACAGGTAAACCCGTCCATCTCCGGCATCATGGCGTCCATCAACACCAGGTTCGGCACCAGACGATTAAACTCCTCAATCGCCTGTTCGCCATTTTGCGCACCAACCGTCTCATAACCCTCCTCCTCCATTGCTAGAGCCAGGAGAGCCCGAGTCGCGCGATCATCATCCACAATCAAAACCGTGGGGGGACGGTCCTCGCGAGAAAGAGTCATAAATTTAGCAAGTAGGAGCTTTGCAACTATAGATTCAGTAATTCATTGAGCTGAGCATTGGCGGAATCATGGGCACTTTGTAGGCGCTCCATGGTGGTTCGACAGAGTTTTGGTAAAGGCTCGCTGTCCCGTTCCCGGGCCAGAGCCTCAAGCTGGGCGCAATAGTTCATGAGCTGCTTTGCGCCCAAATTGGCGCTACTGGAGCGCAGGGCGTGGGCGGCTTGGCGCAATGCGATCGCGTCTCGATCATTGATCGCCGTCTCAATGGCCTGGAGCCGCACCTGGGCGTCCTCACTAAATAGCGTAACGGCCTGTGCGACCACTTTCATCGCTCGATTGCGATCGCCCCCAAATCCCAGCAGCCCTTCCAACACATCCAA
This sequence comes from Cyanobacteria bacterium P01_D01_bin.73, assembly GCA_039198915.1. GTDB lineage: Bacteria > Cyanobacteriota > Cyanobacteriia > CACIAM-69d > CACIAM-69d > CALGDE01. The sequence continues at coordinate 5,612 of JBCCTE010000143.1, forward strand.
ATCCAGCTCCCCATCCACCTGTTCCTCTAAAGTCCACAGCTCTCCAGCCGTATCTCCAGAAGTTGGTGAATCGAGCGCCTTACGTTCTGCGTGTTTACCGTCTATATCTTTATCCGCTGCATTGTCTGCTGCATTCTCGACCGAAGCGTTTATCTCTTTCCTCGCGATATCCCCCTCGGTCAGGGCGATCGCCGACCCTCGTTTCCTGTCGGCACGATGCTCAGCTCGATACAACACCTCCAAAAGCGCCTCGCGACGAATGGGCTTGGTCATGTAGTCGTCCATTCCCGACGCCAAACACCGATCGCGATCGCCATCCATGGCATAGGCTGTCAGCGCCACAATTTGTGGGCGTTCTTGGACTGGATACAGCGCCTGAATTTCCTGCGCCGCCGTAATGCCATCCATCCTCGGCATCTCCACATCCATCAGCACCACATCGTAGCGATCGCCCTCCAGCGCCGCCAACACTTCCACTCCGTCACTCACCACATCCGCCTGATACCCCAGCCGCTCCAACAACAGCATCGCCACCTGTTGATTCACCTGATTATCCTCCGCCAACAAAATCCGCAAAGGACCCGCCTCCTTCATGTCCTCTGCCCCGTCGGAGTCATTAGACTCCAGCCCAGCGGTGATTTCTCCAGACTGATCCTGATTGGTGGGGGCGATCGCTCCTGCTGGATTTGCGGCAGATTCTTCGGCGATCGGCATTAGTGACTCTGCTAAAGCTTGATGTAACACCTCCCGGCTAATGGGACTACGCAACCATGCCTTAAACCGACTTTCTAAAGCCTTTGGCAGCGAAGGATAGCTAGGGTCCGCCGTCAGCATCACCAAAGGCACCTGCCGATAGCGCTGCTGCTGCTCAAGCGCCGTCGCAAATTCCAAGCCATCCATCCCCGGCAACCGCCAGTCCACAATCATGACGTCTACAGTGGGCCGTTCACTCACCAAACGCTTCAAAGCATCCTCAGCCCGCTCAAAGCTGGTAACCCTTAGCCCCCACTGTTCGCTGTTGTGAACCAGGAACTGACGATTCACCGGATTGTCATCAATAATCCACAGACACTTATCCGCAAACAAGGCACTTGCCTGATCCCCCAGCAGGGATGACGGCATCACCGCAGACGTCACCTGAGGACAAATCACCGTGAAGTGGAATGTGGAGCCAACGCCCACCTCGCTATCCACCCACAATCTTCCCTGCATTAGCCGAGTCAGACGCTTACAAATCGCCAGCCCCAGACCCGTTCCACCGAAGCGGCGGGTGATGGAGGCATCGACTTGACTAAAGGACTTAAAAAGTTGCTTCTGCTGCTCTTGGGAAATTCCGATCCCCGTATCCTGCACATCGAATTGCAGTTCGTACCGTTGCAACTCCTCCCCCGACGAACCTGCCGCATTTAGTTACTTCAACGCCTGGGGCTGTGATTCTTGTGGGCTTAAGTCTTCGTTGGCGATCGCCTGTGCTGTCACCG
>JBCCTE010000144.1:0-7034 GCA_039198915.1 Cyanobacteria bacterium P01_D01_bin.73
GGTCGGCCGGGTCAAAGTTCTCAATTGTCACCGTGACATCGCCGGCAGTGACGACCGCAGACCCCCCGGGCCCGGCCGCGATGCCCACGTCCGCAAAGCTGTCCACACCGTCGATATCGCGAAGGTCCAGCCGTGGCGGATGGGGAGCAGCCGGTGCCGGTGTTGTTGAATTTGTCGGCGTGGAAGACGGAGTTTAAGGATATTCGCAGCTGGATGGTGGCGGATCTGAAGCTGAAATATGGGGTGAAGAAGTCAAAGGCGGAAGAGTGGATTGAGGAGCGGCGGATTGTGCCGTTGTTGGATGGGCTGGATGAGTTGATGTCGGAGCGGCAGGAAACTTGCGTGCGGGCATTGAATGAGTTTTTGACGGAGTGGAGCGGGTCGCCGTTAGTGGTGTGTTCGCGGTTGGAGGAGTATGGGGCGTATCCGACGAATTTGGGGCTGAACGGCTCGGTGACGTTGTTGCCGTTGTCCGATGGGCAGATTGAATGGTATTTGCGGCGGACGGGTTGTGGATGGTTATGGGAGGTAGTTAAGGACGATTCGGCGGTTATGGATGAGGAGACAGGATTGGCTCGGTTGCCGCTTATGTTGACAGTTTTGGTTTTGGCAAGCGAGGAGGTACGAGGAAAGGCACTAGATCAGTGGTTTAGTGAGGAAAATAGAGCGGGGCGGCAGCGGCTTTGGTTTGAAGCGTATGTGAAACGAAGGCTAAAGCGACAATGTGTGGCTGAATTGAACTTAGCGACGACGAAGGGCAATAAGAAGCCGTATCAGGATGAGGAAAAAGTTCGACGGTGGGTTGGGTGGCTGGCGCGGCGATTCCGCGAAACTGATCAAACAGAGATTTTTATTGAGAAACTGCAGCCAGCTTTTCTTGCCAAGCGCTGGCAGATATCTCTCTATGAGTTTGTGTTTGGAGCAGTTTTTGGGTTATTCATAACCCCTTTTTTGCTCGCCGTCATTCCGGACATAGCAGAAGAACTCAAATTAAGCGGCTTGTTACTAACTTGGCTAGTAAGCGGACTATTAATTGGATGCCTGAGCGCAGCAACACCTGCAACCTACTCCAAACTACCTATTGAAACCGTTGAGGCGATAAAGATTGCTTGGCATCCCATAGATACACTTTCCCTCTATTACACGATGCGATTTGCCCTAACTCAGGGGATGTTTGCAGGCTTTTCTGCACTATTAGCAGGTCTGTTATTTGGCGCGCAGTTGGGGAAACTTGTCAGTATGGCTCTGTGGATGTGGTTATTCTTCGTTATGTTTTCAGGAGTTGCAGCGCTGGTGAAAATTTTCACCAACGTAGAAATAGCGGTAAAGGCACAAGATAATCAGGGAATTCTGCAATCTTCATTCCACGCATTATTTTTCGCTGCAATATGTGCGCCACTTGGGGTGGTGATTCCAATTGCCCTAAGCTATGCTCACCTAGACATACCCGAAGCGGCTAGCTTGATGATCAGTTGCGGTTTAGTCTTAACCGTTGCCTTTTTTGGCGGATTGCAGACTGTGAACGCCCATTTTGCTCTTCGCTGTACATTGTGGCTGTCTGGATATTCCCCCTGGAACTACAGCCTCTTCCTTCGCTACTGCACCGAACGGGGTTTTCTCCAAAGAGTGGGCGGAGGCTACCGCTTCGTCCATGCCCTCTTGCGGGACCATTTCGCCGATACTGAACCCTGTCCTGGAGATCCCACTGCTCCACCTGCCCCGCAGTAAACAACTTAATCGTGGTCTGGAGTTTTTAATTGGAAACCGAGGGCGCGGTCGAAGATTTGCGATCGCCATAAATAGCGCAAGATAAAACACCAGCCAATGGCGATCGCGACTAGCAATAGAAAATCGCCGGGGGACAACGTTGCCAACTCAAAAAAGTCACGGGCAGGGGGGACGAATAGGACTAGGCAAAACAGGATAAAGCATCCGCTTGCTAGCAGCGTATATCGCCAATCTCCCGATAGATTTTCACCCCCCGTCCAAAGCTTTAAAGGAGGTTTTAAAAACGGCACCATCATCAATCCGCACATGGTTAAAATCGCCACTAAAGCCGTGCGAGGTTCCGACAATAAATCCCAATCCAAAATCACCATTTCGGATGTGGATGCACCAGCCTCCCAAATGTTTTTCACCAGGTAGCCTAGATAAACCCCCAAGCCCACTAAGGTCAAGGTGAAAGTCGCTGGCACAACGAAATGCAACATCGATCGCAACACACTCTTCTCGCGACTTTGCCCCGGCTTTGCCCAGAGAGGAAACCCGAAGGTGGGCAGCCCAACCGCCAGCAGCGTCACCACAGCGCTGTGCTTATTAATTAATGGAAAAGTGCCGAGAACTTGTCCCGTTGAAACGATTAGTAGGGTGACGCAAAAAACACGCACCATAAATAGTTTCAATACATCGCGAATAGCGTTACGAATACGCTGACCTTCTAAAAACGTATAGGGCAACGTTTCAAAAGAATCACCCAGCAACACAATATCAGCAGCACCTCGAGTCGCTTTACTCCCGCTTTCCATTGCAATACCCAAGTTGGATTGCTTCAGGGACAAAACATCATTTACCCCATCACCAATCATCGCCACATAGTTATCTTGCTCTCGCAGCGATCGCACAATATGTGCCTTTTGATCCGGCGTAATTCGTCCAAAAATTGTGTGCGTTTGGACCGTTTCTAAAAAGTCTTTCTCAGAAAGCTTATCCAGCTCCGCGCCAGAGATTGTCTGGATATCTTCTCCTAAGCCGACCCTTGCCGCGATCGCCCGCACCGTATCAGGATTATCCCCAGAAATCACTTTTACGGTAACTCCCGCCTGGGCAAAACCGTGGAGAGTTTCACTAACATTCGCCCGCAATTCATCGCTAAACACCAACACCGCCAAAGGCGTTAAATCTGCCGGTAATTCAGCTTGATTTCGCTGGGCAGGAGCCTCGCCAACATTGGGACTGTAGGCAAATAGCAACACTCGAAAACCATGGCGGGCTTCCGTTTCCATCCGTTGCAAAATTTCTGGCGGTAGCTGATGATTCGGTCCCAACCCAGGACGAATCATTGACGGTGCTCCCAATACAAAAGAGCCAGTCAAGTCAGAATCGGCGAACTTCGAATCAAATGCTAGGGCACTCCATTTTCGGGCGGAGGAAAAAGGGATTTCGTAGACGGGCGCTTTTGTAGCGCTACTGTAGGCATTGGCGATCGCATCACTAGTCGCATTTCCATTAGCAACACTGGCGGCATAGGCTCCCAAAATACTTTCCAGTTCGTCCCGACGTTCCTGAGTGTTCTCGCCAATTGGAATTAGCTCTTGTAGGTGAATTCTGTTGGCGGTTAAGGTGCCAGTCTTGTCAACACATAAAACGTCAACATTGCTAAGGGATTCAACGGCATTTGCTTGCTGCACTAAAACCCGTTTCCCCACCATTCTTACCGCAGCTAAGGCATAGGAAAGGGTGATGGTTAAATACAGTCCGCTTGGTACCAAGCCGGCAATTACCGCAGCCCTTTGTACCGAATCATTTAGGGACATTAGGTTGGAGAACCAGGCGATCGCCACCAGCGCCCACAAAAAGCAGGCAATGCCCATAAAGATGCGGATAACGATATTGATCTCTAGCTGTAGCGGTGTGTAGAACTTTTTGAACTCTCGAGCGCTTTCCGTCAGACGATAGGCAAGACTTTCTTTGCCAACCTTCTCCGCTTTGAAGTAGGCGCGACCGCTGATACAGATAGTTCCTGAAAAAACTTCGTCACCAGTTTCCTTAGAAATAGCGTCCGACTCTCCCGTTAACAGCGACTCATCAACGTCGACAATCCCCTCGCCGACAATATGCCCATCAACCAGGATTTGGTCGCCTCCTTCAATCAGCAGAATATCGCCCTGGACGATGCTAGCCGGATCGATTCCTATTTCTTTTCCATCTCGAATCGCTGTTGCTTTTGGGCGAGATAACAACGCAATTTCATCGAGCTTTCTCTTAGCAGCAATTTCCTGGATTACATTTACAATAACGCCGCCCAAAATGACTGCGATCAACAAGACAGAATCACCAAAACGCCCTAATCCAATCAACACGGTGCCAATGAAAAGAAAGGCAAAATTGATAAATGTAAACAGGTTTTCTTTACAGATATCGAGATAGGAACGGCTCGATTTTAAGTTGACGTCGTTGCCTTTGCCCGCGTCTCGGAGGCTTTGGGCTTCGGCAGTGGTTAGACCGTTGATGCCTTGGGGAAGGGAGCGGGACGGAGAGGTTGGGGAGGTCATTAATTTAATGAGAACCGTTGCGGGCAATAGAAACCGTTGCGGATTGGGAACGCGTTCCTAATCTCACGCTGGAGGCACTGCGTCGAAAGGAATAACGAACTAGAAGCGGTAACAAGAATTGGGCGCTGGAACCGCAGAAACCGCTGGGCTGAGACCTTGGCTGACGACAGCCCCTAGAATATCAAGCTTCCTGGTGACTCTGGGCAAAACAGGGGGCGATCGCCAAATCGGTCAGCAGTTGAAAGGTGCGGATGGAGTCGCCATAGGGGAATCAAGAGAAATTGTTATAACACTGGCGAGAATCAAGAGCTTTGCGAGAATCCCAAGCTTTGATTGAATGTTATGTGACGTGCGGTTAGACAGCTTCTAATTTGGCAGCTAAATGAACGTCGATATTTGAGTCTGACGATTAATTTTGATATTGGGAGCGACGGCTTAGATCGGCTATGGAAATTCTGTTTGTGATCGTGGGGTTAGCCGTTGGCGCGGGGTTGACCTATCTGTTTATCAAGAGACAGCTTGAGCAGATGGAGGAGTCCCACCAGGACAAAGTGCGGCGAATGCGCGAAGATCTGGAGCGAGACTTTGAGCTGCGGATACAGACGGCGGTGCAAGGCGTTCAAACGGAGCGCGATCGCACTATCAAGCAGCTCAAGGATGATTACGAACAGCGCATTGCAACGCTGCAATCCCAGACCGGGTCAACCCGCGCAGCAGCAAAACCGGCAGCAACCACGACGCCAACGCCCCTCGCTGACCCTTGGGATAATCGCCGCAATGTTGCCCCTGCTCCCACGCCATCTCCCGCTCCAGCCGTTGAACCGGTAGCTGCCCCCGCTCCTGAGCCCGCGCCTTCTCCAGAACCGGCGGCGGCTGAGCCTACCCCTAAGCCGATCGCCCCTGTAGAACCCGTCGTAGCTCGACCGGCGATCGCCCAGCTAACACAAGCTATTTATACCGGCGATTCCGAAGTTCGGGCTGAGGTCGCCAGCGAGTTAGCTAACCATTTGATGGGGGCTGAGGCGGAACAGAGTTTGGCATTGTTAGAAAAATTGGCGGGTGATCGCCTGGCGACAGTGCGGGTTGCGGCATTAGAAACCCTTGCCGATGCTCAAATTCCCGACACGATTCCAGTGCTTGAAAAGGCGCTGCGGGATGCGAACCCGGCGGTGGTGCGGGTTGCCAGCCAGGGATTGCTGGGAATGAAAGGTGAGGCGATCGCGCCGGAATGGATCCCCGACACCCTGCCCAGCAACGGCGTCACCAAAGCAGGCGAATAGGCGGCAAAATCACGCGACCTGGCTTGACTTCTCTGATAAGCTGAGGTCTTGTTAATGGCGCTTTTTGTGGCGTTTTTAACCTGATTTTGCGCACTGCCTAGCCGTGCAAAATGCGCCCATTACCCACTTGTTTTCCCCATCGCAATGCTTCGAGCCGGAATTGTTGGACTGCCTAACGTCGGTAAATCCACGCTGTTTAATGCCCTAGTTGCCAATGCCAAAGCGGAGGCGGCGAATTTCCCGTTCTGCACCATTGAGCCCAACGTTGGCGTGGTGTCGGTCCCCGATGAGCGGCTGGATGTGCTGTCGAAAATTTCCGACTCTGCCAATGTGGTGCCAACGCGCATTGAGTTTGTGGACATTGCCGGATTGGTGAAGGGAGCCAGCAAGGGCGAGGGCTTGGGCAACCAGTTTTTGGCGAATATCCGCGAGGTGGATGCGATCGTCCATGTGGTTCGCTGCTTCGATGACGACGACATTATCCACGTGGACGGTTCTGTGGATCCGGCGCGGGATATTGAGGTCATCAACCTGGAGCTAATTCTGTCGGATATTGCTCAAATTGAGCGGCGGATGGAGCGGGCGAAGAAGCAGGCACGTACCAATAAGGAAGTCCAGAAGGAAATCGAAATTCTGGAACGGTTGTTGGTGGTTTTGGAAGAAGGCAAAGGGGCGCGATCGCTGGAGCTGGACCCGGAAGAGGAAGAGCCGCTAATCAAAAATCTAGGTCTGCTGAGCTGCAAGCCGATTATTTACGCCACCAACGTATCCGAGGATGACCTGGCGGAGGGCAACGAATGGGTGGAGCAGGTGCGTAAAGTTGCTGCTGAGGAAAATGCCCAGGTGGCAATTATTTCTGCCCAGGTGGAAGCGGAATTGGTGGAGTTGTCCGACGAAGAGCGGAAGGACTTTCTGGAAGCGTTGGGCGTTGACGAAGGCGGCTTGAAAACTCTGATTCGCGCCACCTACACCCTGTTGGGGCTACGTACGTTCTTCACCTCCGGTCCTCAGGAAACCCGAGCTTGGACCATTTTGGAAGGGATGTTAGCTCCCCAGGCGGCCGGGACGATTCATACGGACTTCGAACGGGGCTTTATTCGGGCAGAAACCGTTGCCTATAACGATTTGGTGACCAACGGCTCCATGGGCGCTGCCAAGGAAAAGGGACTGGTACGCAGCGAAGGCAAAGCCTACACCGTTCAGGAAGGAGACGTGATGTTGTTTCGCTTCAACGTCTAAATTAAGCCTCCAAATCCGCCAGCTCGAACCTACCCCGAATTCCTGTCACCATTCAGAATTAAGTCAGACCAGAGAAAGAGAGCGATCGCCATGAACCAGAATTTCTTACCCGTTGCCTACTATCGCGGCGAATATATCCCCTTCAAGGACGCTAATCTATCGATCGCCACCCACGCCCTGCACTACGGCACCAGCGCCTTTGGCGGCATGCGCGGCATTCCCGACCCGGCGAACCCGAACCGCA
>JBCCTE010000145.1:0-7032 GCA_039198915.1 Cyanobacteria bacterium P01_D01_bin.73
ATGGACTCGAAGCTGACCGATAAACTCTTGGGGATTTGGGGCGATCGCCTCGCGACTGATGCTGCTTCTTACCCAACGCTTTATCCAGTTCCTTGCCTGATGCTGTGATAAACAGTTCTAGGGATTTTCTTAACTTAAGGCAAAGGTGCCTCAATACTACAAGGATTATCGATAAATCACGGAAACGGCGCAAATACCGCAAATTGCAAAATACACGCTAGGTTATCGATAGACCTTGAAGTTTTAAGTTCTGAAAGTCTTCAATTCTGACTTTATTTTGGTTTGGGTGCCCCTGAATTATTGAATGCACCTGTAGGTCCAGAGTTAACGGCAGAGCTTTTCCATCCGCTGGCTAACATCTCCCATTGACCATGCCTTTTAATCCCAATGATGCCGATTTCCTGAGTATGGACTCCGACGGCGATCGCATAAATTACCTGCTGAAGTACTTGAAACAGCAGCCGCCCGACGTCCTCGCCCAGGTTGCCAAGTCAGCCACCTCAGAAGCAAAGCAAATCGTCTCCCAAAACGTGCAGGGGCTAATTGGGGCACTGCCTCCGGATAAATTCCAGGCTCAAATTATGACTAACCATGAGAGTCTCGCAAATTTGCTGGCGTCGGCGATGATGACCGGCTATTTCCTTCACCAAATGGAACAGCGCATGGAGATGGAAAACGCCATCCTGGGCAAGTTGTCCTGGGACGATGATGACGATTCAAAGGGCTAAGGAGTCTCTGCGGAATAACCTGGGAGTAGGCTGAATTTGCACAAGTTTTGATTGGAAACGATTGAAAACAGCAATCATAACGGCAACTCTGGGGTAAAACTGAATGTAGCCAGTACTGATCCGAGTGTTGCAATTTCTATTATTGATTTAGTGCAACTCGGCATTTCTAGGCGTTTCTCTTTGCTGACCTTTGGCGATCGCCCCAATGGACACCCCTACCTTTCCTGAAGCCAACCATCCCCTCATTAGCGCGCTATCGAATCGCAGCGACTTGGAGCTGCTAGATCTCTTCAAGCGCTATCCCGATGCCGGTCGCTACTTCGTCACGCTTTTTTGTCGCTACAGCCCCATTGTCTATACCCTGGTCCGCCACTCGGCCCCCTCAGCGGTTCAAGGGGACTATCTTTTTGCCAAAATCTGGCAGCGCATTTATCGAGAGCTACCAACCCTAGACTTAAGTCGTGCCAGTCAGCAGCTTCCAGGGAATCTCGATGAATTTACATTCCAAAATTGGCTCATCAACATCACTGCCCTTTCGATAAACCAGGCAGAGCTGCCCCCCATTGAATCCATTCACTACTCCCTCAGCTCAGCTTCACCGCCGCTGTGGTGTTATCTAGAATCCGCCCTTGATCGCCAGGATGCCATGGTACGCCTGATGATCATCATGGCCCAGACCCTCCACTGGAGCGAGCCGCGCATTGCAGCATACCTGCAAGCGGAGGGCGAGAAAACCTCCACTGCCACTGTCCGCAGTAAACTCCGCCAGGGCTATCGCAAGCTGGAGGATGCGCTGCCGGCAGATATTCGAAGCATTTATATGGGCGAGGCGTTTGCGGGGGACTCTATTGAGGGCTGGAATGATGGTGGCTGGACTGCTGGTGCGGCGATCGCCCCAGACCCCACCCAACCACTTCTGTAGTCTCCAGCAATTGATTGGCATTGCATAGAAGCCGGTGCTGCAGTTACCTCGGCGGCAAATTTGGTGACAAATACTTTGACCGGAAATCTATTCTGAACTACCCTCTTTGGGCGGCAATGTCCGTACCAGTTCAATACCTCGCGCGAAAAATCAGTGATAATTGATATTTCTGCCTAGGATGCGCGCTCAACCCGTCCGGCTGCTTCCATGTAAGCGAAATAATGCGAGGGGTGAGCTGCCGGTTAGGGCTCTGAAAGTATGCCCTGCCCAGGAACTGAGCTGTATTGCAGAAGGATTTCACACAACGGTCATCATGGCGCGATCTAATCTGAAACGACTGGGGCAATATCTATACCCCCACCGCACCGCAGTGGCTTTGGGAATAGCAGCTTTGATGGTCGTGAATTTATTGGGGGTTTACATTCCCTTTCTGATTCGCGATAGCGTTGACGACCTACAAGTCAGCTTCGATTTTGATCGGGTGCTGGGCGCCGTTGGAGCCATTATTCTCCTGACCTCCATCATGGCCGTCATCCGTATGGCATCGCGCATCTGGCTGTTTGGCGTGGGGCGTCAGGTGGAGTTTGACCTGAAGCAAATTATTTTTGAACATCTCCTACAAATGGAGCCGGCCTATTTTTCAGCGAACCGCATTGGCGATACCATCAACCGCGCTACAAGTGATGTTGACAATATTCGCCGCCTGTTGGGATTTGCTGTGTTGAGTCTGGCAAATACGATTTTTGCCTATGCGTTCACGCTGCCGGTGATGCTGCAAATTAGCGTGAACCTAACTCTGCTGTCCCTGGCGGTGTACCCGCTGATGTTCCTGATGGTGCATGTGTTTAGCGATCGCCTGCGGGATGAGCAGGAAGCGGTACAGAACGAGCTATCGGAAATCAGCAACCTTATCCAGGAGGACGTCAGTGGCATTGCGCCCATCAAAATTTATGCCCAGGAAGGCAATGAGGAAAAGGCGTTCTACGGGCTCAATCAGCGGCTGCTAAAAGCGAATTTAAACCTGGCGCGGACCCGAAATTTGCTGTTCCCGCTGTTGGGAGGGCTGGCGAGCGTGAGTCTGCTGGCGCTGCTGTGGTTTGGCTCGGGAGAAATCGCGGCGGGGCGCATCAGCATTGGCGATTTTCTGGCGCTGATTGTTTATGTGGAACGGCTGGTGTTTCCTACCGCTTTGCTGGGCTTTACCATTAGCGCCTACCAGCGGGGGGAGGTCAGCATTGATCGCGTCGAGGCAATTTTGCAAACTCAGCCGAAGGTGATGACCCAGCCCGGTGCGATCGCCCTGCCTCGACAGCAAGTGCGCGGCAAAATCCAGGTTGAGCACTTATCGTTTCGCTACGGCGGCAGAGCAGAATGGGCGCTCCAGGACGTTTCCTTTGCCGTGGAGCCTGGGGAATTGGTGGCGATCGTCGGTCCTGTGGGCTGCGGCAAATCTACGTTGGCAAATGCCCTGCCTCGACTGATAGATGTTGAACCCAACACGGTATTTTTAGACGGCACCGATATAACTCAGCTTGATTTGGTGGATCTGCGCCGGGCGATCGCCTACGTGCCCCAGGAGAGCTTTCTATTCAGCACGACCATCGCTGAAAACATTCGCTACGGCGATCCGGAGCGCGACTATGGTGCCATTGAGGGAGCAGCTCTGCAGAGTCAGATTCATCAAGAAATCCTAGCCTTTCCAAAGCAGTACGAAACCATGGTGGGGGAAAGAGGCATTACCCTTTCTGGTGGTCAGCGACAGCGATCGTCCTTGGCGCGGGCACTGCTGTTTGATGCCCCGATTTTGATTTTGGATGATGCCCTAGCCAGCGTTGATAATCAGACGGCAACGGCAATTTTGGACAAGCTGCGGCAGGGGCGCGATCGCAAAACCATTATTTTCATCTCGCACCAGTTGTCCGCCACCGCCACCGCGGATCGCATTTTGGTGATGGACCAAGGGGAAATCGTGGCGATCGGTACCCATGAAACCCTGCTGGCAGAGCCTGGCTTGTACCGTAACCTGTGGAATCAACATTCCCTAGAAATTGCCCTGACTTGAGCTGTGTGGCGGTGCACTGCCGCAGCAGACCCCTAGCGGTGACCTTAGCGAATGCTGGACAGTCGACGCTAGGAGTAAATATTTGTCGTGTCTTTTTAAGGCATCTAACAAATCCCGAGAGCTTTGCACAGGGTTGAATCTATTGGAACAAGTTAAAGCGCACAATTGGGCTAGGGCGCGATTGAATTAGGCCGCGATCGCCTGCCCAACGAGGATGAGAGGCTCAAGTTCTTTACCCTTTTTTTTACCGCCTTTAAATTTTTCACACAAACTTTAAAATTTAAGCCGCGATCCCCCTGTGCAAAGGGTGCAGATGTGTAGTAGCTTTTACGAAAGTTTTCAAAACACGAGCGGATAGTCTTCCATCTACTTTGTAGGTGGCTGCCTTCTGTGAAATATTTCAAGCAAGCATCAGGTTCGGGTTTGGAGTCATTTCCCCAGGGACCGACGCCTTTAGGGGTTGATTAGGCGCTCAGCACAACCGCAGTTGAGTGATCGCCATCCCCGCACCTAAACACTCTTCCAAGGTGCAACCTCCCCTAGAGCTGACGCCTGCTTGATGGGCTGCTTTCCTCGATGATTCTCCTCCTCGGAGTTGCGATCGCGAGTGCCGCCGTATAGGAAGTCGTGGTAGCTGTTTTGGCTACTGGTTCGACACACACTTCACCCACGTCGCATTAACATTTGCGCCGTACAGATCTAAACTTTGACCACCTTAAAACTCTGACCACTTAGCAGGGAAATTGGACAATGCCCCACCTAATCCACCTTTTCTTATTCGATTCAATAGTCCTTGCCTTAGGCTATGGACTTGGGTCATTGCCCACTGGCTACCTCGTTGGTCGTTCCTTGCGAGGTATTGATTTGCGAGACCACGGCTCCGGCTCCACTGGGGCAACCAACGCCCTGCGAGTTCTGGGTAAAAAACCCGGTGCATTCGTCTTGGTTGTGGATATTTTGAAAGGTGTTGGCGCGGTCCTGCTCGCCCGCTATTTGGGGCACAGCATTTCTGGTGGCGAGCCGTTGGTGTGGTTGCCTTGGCTAGAAGTTTTCGCGGGTTTGAGCGCTGTTGTTGGTCACAGCAACCCAATTTGGTTGGGCTTTAGGGGCGGTAAGTCGGTGGCAACGGGACTGGGAATTTTGTTCGCGTTGTCCTGGCCCGTTGGCTTGGCAACCTTTGGCGTTTTCGCATTGTGCCTAAGTGTTTCGCGCATTGTCTCCTTGAGTTCTATCTCTGGGGCGATCGCCGTTTCTGGGCTAATGATTTTGACGGGCCAGCCCCTTGCCTACTGCCTGTTTTCCCTTGCAGCCGGCGGCTACGTGGTGTGGCGTCACCGCAGCAATATCCAGCGGCTGATTGCTGGTGTTGAACCTCGTATTGGTCAAGCAATGGTTCAAAAATAGGGATGTTAAGGGGCTATTCTTTGATGAGAGGAATAGCAGTATTAATCGCCTGGTAGTGTTCCGACGGGGTTGTAGGAAGGACATTTAGTCCCTTCCTACAACCCCATTTTGCCGTCGGCAATCTAGAAAACAGGTATTACCAGCATACCCGGCATTTTCAATATTGGCGCTTTATTGCTAACGAATTGCAGCAAAATGCCCATGAAACCGTGTAGCTATTGGCGCAGGTGGTTACGATTGCTACCGAGTCATGCACACATCTATTGCTTACCCAACTCTTGCGATCGCTGGGAAGCTGCTTGGACGGCTTGGATGACTGCTGATCGAAATCCGTTGGACTCCAAGGCTGCTACTCCGGCAATCGTTGTGCCGCCAGGACTGCTAACTCGATCCTTAAGTAGCGCCGGATGTAACTCCGTTTCTGACATCAATTGCGCCGCACCCAGGACGGTTTGTAATGCTAATTGACTGGCGATCGCCCGAGGCAGCCCTGCCGAGACCCCGCCGTCTGCCAACGCTTCCACCATCAGCGCCACATAAGCAGGACCGGAGCCCGACACCCCCGTCACAGCATCCATCAAACTTTCTGGGACTGCCACCACCTGACCAACGGACTCGAAGATGCTCTGGGCGGTGGCAAATTGCTCATCGCTTACCTGGGAGCCTCGGGCGATCGCCGTGACTCCAGCGCCCACCGTTGCCGGCGTATTCGGCATGGCTCGTACCACCGGGACCCGACTCCCCAGACCCGCCGACAGGGTTGCTAACGACGTTCCTGCCAAAATTGACAATACTAAGGGCGCCGTCTCTACTGCTTGAAGCGAACTGTGCAGAGACGGCGCAACCTTGGAAAAAATTTGCGGCTTAATTGCCAATAAAACAACAAAAGCTGAGCGAGCAACTTCGATGTTGTCGTCCGTGACGGAAACACCGTATTGATCCCTCAGCACATTGCGACGAAGAGGTGATAAATCGCTAACTAAAACTTCACTGGGCTCGTATAATCCCCCGCTTAACAGGCGCGACAGCAGGGCTTCTCCCATAACGCCGCCACCGATTAATCCCATACGAATCGTCAAGATCCAATCCTCCTTTAAGCGTCACATTCAGTCATTAGCTAACCATTACAGGCAAGCTAATCTTATCGCCCAAGGTAACGGCGATCGCGACAGGGAAGATGGAACATAACGAGCCGAGGCTCTGGGAAGTGATTCTACTGAGCGACAGACTGTTGGAAGCGATCGCTAGCCCAAACGGGGGCACCGCCGGACGCTGCATTTTGTCGCGCCTGAGCCTGTAGCACTTCACGAACCAAGCCAGATTGAGTGCTGACCTGAACGCAATTGGGCGTAAACAGGAAGATGCTTTCGCCAATCCGCTCCTGATGTCCATCTAGGGCATAGGTGCCGCCAGCGATAAAGTCTACCGACCGCTGCGCCTGGTCAGGATCCATCAGCGTCAAGTTCAGTACAACCGACTTGCGCTCCCGTAGCGCTTGGATGGCTTGAGGCATCTCCTCAAAGGAGCGGGGCTCCATCACCATCACTTCGGAAAAATTGCCTGCTGCTCCTGGCATACCGATCACATTGCTCCCTACAGACGAACTTCCGGATTTTCCATCCGCCGACCGACCGGTGCTCAGTCCAGAGGTGGCGGTATTACTTTGTGCCAGAGGCGATCGCGAGCGGCGAGGACTTGGAGCCGCTTCTGCGGTGGTGCTCACGGCGGGAGTAATTCCCTGATTATCACGATACATATTCTGATAATCGCCGTTGCCCACCTCATCGTATTCGTATTCGTACTCGACGGGGTCGCCGAGCCCTACGATGTCCTTAAGTTTAGAAAAAATAGCGTTCACCTCATTACTCTCCGCTTCTGGCTGATCGACAGTTAACGCTTGAAATAGGGTTTGGGAG
>JBCCTE010000146.1:0-6957 GCA_039198915.1 Cyanobacteria bacterium P01_D01_bin.73
AGATAATGCCGGTGAGTTGCCATGGATCGATCAGACGTAGCTGCCCTGAAAGATGTCCCTGAAACAATGTTGTGGACGCTCCATAATCGTGCGGGCGAGGCAATGCGTAAAGATGGTGTTTTATCTGATCCAAAATCAGTTGAGATTTACCAGGCGATTGACTACGACTATGAGCGCAGTTTTGGCAAGTCCGAGCCATCCCACGCTCTTCGGTCGCTGGTATTTGATCGGGCGATCGCCACATTTTTAAAGGACTTTCCCGATAGCAATATCGTTAACCTCGGGGAGGGTTTGGAAACCCAACGTTTCCGAGTTCAAGCGCCAAAGGCCAAGTGGTACAGCGTAGATTTGCCTGAGGCGATCGCCACCCGCGAAAAGTTTATTCAACCCGATGAGCGCCATCAACACCTGAGCCTATCTGCTTTGGACCGCTCTTGGATGGATGCAGTGCCAAAGGATAAGCCAACAATTGTCACTGCGCAGGGGCTGTTTATGTATTTGCCAGAGCAGGAAATTAAGGCGCTGATTGAAGATATTTTCCAGACGTTTGCACCCTGCAATTTGGTATTTGATACGATTCCACGGTGGTTATCGAAGAAGACAACTTCTGAAAAAGGTTGGGGGAAAACTGAGCACTACACCACGCCGCCGATGCCCTGGGGAATTGATCGCAGTGGAATTTCTACGGCGCTACGAGTGTGGCTTGACACTGATGTCAGGGTCGAGGATATTGGCTATCCAGACTTTTATCGAGAAGGCAGCTGGGGCATTTTTACGCTAGTGTCTAAAATCCCGTTCCTCAGAACAGTTACACCCACGATTATTCGCCTTAGTTCTAACGTTTAGAACTCTGATATTTAAGATTGTCTTTAACGACGTATCAACTAATAGAAAATAGCTGCAAGATTTGGAGTTGATAAAGGTAGTCTGGATTTGGCGATCGCCAGATCCAGAAAGTTACAACCTCAGATTAGTCAAACTAAATAAGGTCCTGGAAGCGGGGATCAGCGCGAACAGAGTCAAAATCACCATCAGTTTTTGCCGCTTTGCGGTGCTTTGCATCTAGCTCAATGGCGCAGGAAAGCCCCCTAATCGCTAGGTCTGAATCGTTTTGTAAGGCATGACAGCAAGATTTGTTGTACCAGGCAGCCCCATCGGGATCGATTTCTATTGCTTTATCGAAGCAGGCGATCGCCCCCCCATAGCGTTCCAACGTCCGCAACACCGTCCCCTTCGCCATCCACGCGTCTTTGTAGTCGGGCTGAATTTCTAGCGCCTTATCTAAGCTAGCGATCGCATCTTGGTTTCGCCCAACAATGCCGAGCGCCACGCCGTGGAAAAACCAAGCCTCTTCGTCCTCTGGCTCGAATGCCAATGCCTTTTCGCAGCTCGCAATTACCCCATCGGACTGCCCCAAACCATTTAAAGCGATCGCCCGACTCACCCACGCCGCACCGTTAGCGGGATCTAGCTCCAGGGCTTTATCGTAGCTGGCGATCGCCTCCTCGTAGCGCCGCAGTTTTTCCAGCGCCAGCCCCTGGTTGTACCAAACATTTTCATCGCCAGAATCCAGCTTTAGCCCCTCTTGGTAGCTCGCCACCGCCTCTTCGTAGCGACCTAGTTCATCCAGAGCAAAGCCGCAATTTGTCCAGGCTTCAGGAGAATCTGGCTCGATTTCCACAGCGTTGTTGTAACTGGCGATCGCCATTTCATAACGCCCCAACTCCACCAACACCAGCCCGCGATTATTCCAGGCTTCAGATAATTCGGGGTTGATCGCCAGTGCCCGGTCGTAGCTTTCAAAGGCTTCCTCGTAACGCTCTAAACCATCCAAAGCGTTGCCCCGATAAAACCAAATATCGTAGCTTTCGGGCTCAATCTCCAAGGCTTTGTCGTAGTGGGCGATCGCCCCTTCAAAGTCGCCGAGATCGTAAAGTATCGAACCGCGATCAGCCCAATTTTGAACGTCAATAGTCACTAGTTTTATGGGTAAGTCAGCGTGAATGGGTCAGTAAAATAGCTCCAAGATTTGCCATTTTAGTAAGGATTTAGCCACTTCCCCTAACAAATACCTTGACGGCGCTGCGCCTGACCCCCTAGCGTCGGGTGGTCCAAACTGCGCATATAGCCAAACTGCGTAGACAGATTTACAAAGTAGCGATCGCCATGAGCCAAGCCGCAAGCCAGTCAACGTCGGGATTTCGCATCGAAAAGGATTCCATGGGGGAAAAGTCCCTGCCGGATTCTGCCTACTATGGCATTCAAACCCTGCGGGCGGTGGAGAATTTTCCCATCAGCGGATTGCGCCCCCTGCCTACCTATGTGGAAGCGTGCGTGTTGATTAAAAAGGCAACGGCGATCGCCAATGGTGAGCTGGGCTGCATTCCTGAGGAGTTATCAAAAGTGATTGTGCAGGCGGCGGATGAAGTGCTGGGCGGGGCGCTGCGGGATCAGTTTGTGGTGGATGTGTACCAGGCGGGGGCGGGCACGTCGCACCATATGAATGTCAACGAGGTGCTGGCGAATCGGGGGCTGGAGCTGTTGGGGGATGAGAAGGGGAATTACAAGCGCCTCAGCCCTAACGACCACGTGAATTACGGGCAGTCCACTAATGATGTGATTCCCACAGCGATTCGCATTGGCAGTTTGCTGGCGCTAAAGCGGACGTTGTATCCGGCGCTGGAGGCGATGATTGCCCATATGGAAGCCAAGGCGCACGAGTTTAAGGATGTGGTGAAGTCGGGGCGAACCCATTTGCAGGACGCGGTGCCGGTGCGTTTGGGCGAGGGTTTTCGGGCATGGGCGTATATTTTGCGGGATCATTTGCGGCGGATTAAGGCGGCGGCGGCGGATTTAACTAACCTGGGCTTGGGCGGTAGTGCGGCGGGTACCGGGCTGAATACCCATCCGAAATATCGGGGGCGATCGGCGGAGTTGTTGTCGGAGTTGATTGGTGAAACGGTGCAGCCTGCGCCCCATTTGATGGCGGCGATGCAGAGTATGTCGCCCTTTGTAAATGTGTCCGGCGGGTTGCGGAATTTGGCGCAGGATTTGGCGAAAATTTCCCACGATTTGCGCCTGATGGATTCGGGACCGAAGACTGGTTTCAAGGAAATTAAACTGCCGCCGGTACAGCCGGGCTCGTCGATTATGCCGGGTAAGTACAATCCGGTGATGGCGGAGATGACGTCGATGGTGTGTTTTCAGGTCATGGGACACGACCAGGCGATCGCCCTCTGCGCCCAGGCGGGTCAGCTCGAACTCAACGTGATGATGCCCCTAATCGCCTACGACCTAATCCACAGCATCGAGATTTTGGGTAATACCATCGCAGCGTTGGGCGATCGCTGCATTGCGGGAATTGAAGCGGTGCCGGAGCGATGCGAAGCCTATGCAGAGGGCAGTTTGGCATTGGTGACCGCGTTGAATACCCATTTACCGGGGGGATATTTGACGGCGGCGGTGATCGCCAAGGAGTCCCTAGAATCCGGCAAATCCCTGCGGCAAATTGTGCTGGAGCGGGAGCTAATTCCCGAGGACAAACTGACGGAAATCCTAGACCTGGACCGCATGAGCACGCTCCCCAACGACGGTAACGATTCTGCCTAGTTATCTCGGCGAAAGAATTGCCCTTGGTAGGATCGGGATATCCCCGCCCGGTCCTAGTTGCCGCCTGACCTATGGATGTGTCTGACATTCGGAATATCGTCGATGCTGCCCTTCCCCAACCGGCGGCAGATCGGTTTCGAAAGCTGCAAACTCAGCTGCGCGATCGCTGGCAATCCGTAGACCTATTCGACACCGGCGACTACGACATTGTGGTGATTCCATCGGTGACGCTGGATGCCCATGAACTGAAAAAGGTGCGGGGATTTTTGCACTATGAGGAGCGGTGCTTATTTTCTCTAATTCGCCTGCGCAACCCGCGAACGCGACTGATTTACATCACCTCCCAGCCGCTCCACCCCAGCATTATTGACTACTACCTACAGCTACTGCCGGGAATTCCCTTTTCCCACGCCCGCAACCGCCTGCTGCTGTTTTCCGCCTACGACGCCTCGCCCAAGGCACTCACCCAAAAAATTCTGGAACGCCCCCGGTTGATGGAGCGCATTCGACGGGCAGTGCGGGGCGATCGCGCCTATGCCATTTGCTATAACGCCACCGATCTTGAGCGAGATCTGTCAGTACAGTTGGGGATTCCCCTGTTCGCAACGGACCCAGCTTTGGGAGAATTTGGAACCAAAAGCGGCAGCCGTCAGATTTTTGCCGAATGCCAGGTGCCCCACCCCGACGGCAGCCCCCTAGTGTATTCCGTTGACGACCTTGCCCGAGAAACCCAAGCGCTAAAGCAGCGCAACCCAAAATTACAGCGCTGTGTGGTCAAGCTTAACGAGGGATTTTCTGGGGAAGGAAACGCCCTATTGAATCTGCGGGAATTGAGCGATCGCCCCTCCACCGCCGAGATTCACCAGCGCCTCCAAACCATGAGCTTCCAAGCCAGCAACGAAACTTGGGACACTTTTCAGCAGTGCATCCCAGAGCTGGGGGCGATCGTGGAAAGTTTTATAGAAGGGGAAGTAAAGCGATCGCCCAGTGTGCAGGGACGCATCAATCCCTGTGGCAGCGTGGAGATCCTGTCTACCCACGACCAAATCCTCGGCGGACCGGACGGACAAATTTTCCTCGGCTGCGAATTCCCCGCCCACGCAGACTACCGGTTAAAGCTGCAACATTACGGGCAACTGGTGGGCGAAAAGCTGGGGCAGTACGGAGCGCTGGAGCGGTACGGCGTCGATTTTGTGGTGGTGCAGCGAGAGTCGGGGGAATGGGACGTGGAGGCGATCGAAATCAATTTACGTAAAGGGGGCACCACCCATCCGTTTATGGCGATGAAGCTGCTGACCATGGGGCAATACAACACCGACGACGGGCGATTCTACAGCTTGCAGGGACAGCAGAAATACTACAAAGCTACCGATAATTTGGAGAATAGCCGCTACCAGGGATTGCTGCCCAGTGATTTGATGGATGCGATCGCCTTTAATCAGCTTCACTTTGACACCAGCACCGAAACCGGCACCGTATTTCACCTAATGGGCTGTCTATCGGAATTCGGCAAATTGGGCATGACCAGCATCGGCAACTCTCGCGAAGAAGCCGAAGACCTATACCAACGAGTTTCAGCCGCCCTAGATCGCGAAACCTCTGACGAGGCGATGGCAAGACTCACAATGCCTTTCTCCTGGCCATCAAGCTCTTAAAAACGTCCAGGTTTTACTCAGATCCTTAATTCGTCAATCAATATCCAGCCCTTCAATTAGCTTTTGAATTCGCTCCTTTACCTCTACATCAGGTTCCTGATTTAGTGAAACCTCTAAAGACGCTTGAACATCACAATCACGCATCTCAACTGGCCAAGAAGACAAAGCCTTCAAAGCCATGTTTCGATTTCGTATAACAGGACTCTTTAGTCCCATCAGGATAAGTCTTTTTCCCTTACCTGGGAATGCTTTTAGGTCCTGAAGCACATAGTCTAAACAGCTATGCCATTCATGGGCCGAGTCCCAAATCACTGCATCAGCCGGTCCAGTCGCTATCTCCGTGAATGGCATAACTTTCTCAGCCAACTCAAGGATTTGATCGATATTGCCAGGCGTGGCTTTCCTCATCACAGAAAACCATCTTCCGCTTTCAGAAGGTACCTTCTTCAATCTATTCCAATGAATGTCCCATGTTTTAATTCCCAATTTTCTAGCGGCCAAATCTCCCTCGTAGAAATTGTCCTCACTGGCTAAAGCATCTCGGGCAAGTTTTGGCCATTCAGCATCGTCTAGCAATTGATCAATTTTGGAGATAGTAGCTTCCCTTAGGTCCTTTCTCCACCCACTTTCTTCCTCTACCTGTTGATTCCATTCCTCCTCGGACAAATACTCTTTAATGCTGTGAAGCGTCAAGAAATGGGAAAGAGACTTGGAATGCTGCGAGAAATGACTTAGATAGCGTGGAATAGCTTTTGACGCATCTTTATATCCGCTGATTCCCACAACGGGGGAGCCATCGCCCATGATTAGCGAATTGATGATGTCACCACTTCCATCAAACAAATTCTGATCAATTTGAGTTTCTTGCAATGCATCAAGAAGATTTCCAGTTTGGGCACAAATGAGAACCAGGTACTCGTACATAATTGAATTTTTGTACCCTTCCCTAAGCATCCATGCTTTTATCCTTGGATTGTCAGTTTCAGATAAGCGTTCTACGACTTGAATCTTCCCCCAGCCATCCACATATTGAGCTAGCTCATAGAGAGAAATATCGGGATTTTTCTCCATATTGATTAAGGCAACCGACGAGAACAGGGTAAATTCCTCGTGCTTGCCAAGGGTCATAATCAGTTCCTTATCATCGCGATCGCCGATAATTCCAAGCAGAGCAATAGCAAATTTTACGGGATCACGAGCTGAAGCTTCTCGGGCAAGAAACCTTACGTATTCGTGCAAATGGAATGTTATCGCTTCCTGTTCATAAACTTTCTCCAACACTGAATCAAGACATTGGACAAGATCACCTTCACCCAGGGTTTTATAAAGTTCCAGCTTGTCAGCCGCTCTATTGTGCTTTGAAATTTCAATAACTAAATGGGTAATTGTTTCTACCCGTTCAGCAGTATTTTCAAAGCCTCCCACGTGATGGCTCATCACTCCATCTAGCGCACCGGAAGCCCATTTCAACTCGCCAGGTTTTGCTTCTGGTTCATCGGGCAATTCTCCCGCGCCTTTCACAATACAGCCCGTTTTCGGGTCTATACTGCCTTTAATGTGTTGATATATGGACGGTTTTCCTAAGTCAGAAATATTAGCCATGGGGTTGGTACCTATTGCAACATGGCGCGTCTATTCACTAGGAACGAGGCGCATACATTGCCCGCAGAACCAGCGCCGGATCAATCCAATC
>JBCCTE010000147.1:0-6952 GCA_039198915.1 Cyanobacteria bacterium P01_D01_bin.73
CGTTTGGATGGCGATCGCATCCACGACAGCATCAGCCTGACTGGCGGTGAACCCCTGTTGCACTCTCGTTTCCTTGAATCATTTTTGCCAGTTTTGCGCGAAAAATTGCCGTTCCTGCCGATTTACTTAGAAACGGGGGGGCATCGTCCGGATTTGGTGCGATCGCTACTGCCCTGGTTGGACAGTATTGGTATGGATTTCAAGCTGCCTAGTGTCAGTGGCGAAAGCCGTTGGGAAGCTCACGCCGAATTTTTACAACTGTGCGTTCGGGAGGGCATGGACATTTTCGTCAAAGCGATTATTTCTGACCAAACCACCCTGGAAGATCTGGATCGCGCTGGGGTGATCGTCAAAACGGCTGACCCAAAAATCCCCTTTATCCTTCAGCCTGTCACTCCCCTACCGGAACTGATTAAGCCCGAGCACTCTATCCCGCACCCTCCTGAGCCGGGAGATGTCTTGGCATGGCAAACGCGCCTAAAAGCTGTTCTACCCCAAGTGCGCGTTATCCCCCAAAGCCACAAAATGATGAATCAAATGTAGAGAGTTCAAGCAAGATAAAGTGCCAAGACTCAAACTGACCTCGGCACCTTACATTTAGGCACATTTAGGCTTTATATTGTCCAAATTCAAGATTGTCTAAATTCAAGCTATGGCTAAGTCTTAGTAACCGTCGCTGTAACCACCACTTGCGTTAGGAGTGGGACCACCTTGGGCACGAGACTTCGCCTTTGCTGCGCTACGCTTCAGTGCCTGCAACCGAAACTCGTAGCGTTTCCGTAGGTTTTTCTTCGGCGTTTGCTCAATCAAGGTTTTGAGTGCACTTCCCAAACTCTTGTAGGCATTGGGAAGCGAGTAGCCAAACCGAGTAGCCAAGGAAATCGCCCGCTCATCGGCGACCACCGCTTCTCTCGTTGTGCGCTCAGAATTGTTTTTTTGAAACAGTCGATAGCCCGAAACGCCGCACAAGGCTAAAGCTAGCAGCAGCAGCATGCCGTCTTGAACCCATAGTTCACCGACAGCACCGCCCAAGCCGATCGCCAACGCCGCCATCTCCCAACCATCGCGGGGAATCGTATCGTTCTGAATTCGAGCCACCTCGTGCCAAAACAGTAGATTGCGTTGGTCTTTCGCCAACTGCTCCCAGGCAATCAAGTCCACTTGAATTTCCACTTGATCTTTGCCCAGCTCTTCGCATCGAATCAGGGGGGGATTGATGTCGATCGCCTTTTCCACGGCCACCCAACTCTGTAGCTCCGGCGGCAAAAGCCCTTTCAGGCGTCGCAGCTCACTCATATCGGACTTGGCAGTGGCAAACGTGGTCATCGCAACAGCTACTTTGATTGGTGCTCTAACTAATATCGGCCTTCAGTATATCGCGTCAGTATCTTTTGACTCTTTTTTGATGTCACTCATTAAATAATATTGATTGGTGCGGCAGTTATTTACCTGTATTGGGCGATCGCCCAACATTTGCTCACCCCCTGTTTTCATGACAGATAGAGTGCATTCTGCCCATAAACTAGCCTCCCAGGATTAGGCAGAAGCCGGCACCAAGGAGGCAATAGTTTTATCGATTTTGTTGTTAAGAGACCAGTCTCGCCAAATTTGGACAACATCTTCTTGGCCAAAGGTTTGCACTAGCCAACGTTTATTAAAAATTGACTTAACAAGTCTGTGGTTCAGATCAGCAACCTATACAGCTGAACCTAAACCAGCGTAAGAACCATAGAAGAAGAGAGCCAAAACAAAAATTGCCCCCAAACCAGCGACGGTTCCTACGACCCAAAGGGGAATACGTCCTCCTCCTCCAGCCATAATCTAACCCTCCTTAAAAACTTAATTGACAACAAAGGTTTCAGACGTTCAGCACATTCGGCCTTAGCGCCTGGGGATCGTCAGCCGACCCAAAGTCTTCCTGGAAACAGACCCGCACAATAGACAGCTAGATAGGGAACAGTTGACTAATCCCTGCCCCCCAATCTAGAAATCATTGGCGATTGTTTAGTTGAAGAAATAGCTAGAGAACAGAATTCCCAGCACAAAAATCAGAAGCAATCCCAAGTATAAGGATGTCCGGTTCAACTCAACGGGTTGAGTGTTTGTATTTTTATTACGCTCCACAGGTTACCTCGTTAGCGTTGAATAAACTGCATTGCGGCGATCGCGCCAATGAAAAATACGGTCGGCACAGCCAGTCCGTGAACTGCCAGCCAGCGAACCGTAAAAACGGGGTAGGTAACGGGTTGGTTTACGTTGTTGGTATTTGTATTAGCCATAGCCTTACGGGTAATTTCAATGATTGCTCGTCTTCGTCTAACGTTCGTCTAGCAGCCAGCTCATTCAGCAGACAGCCGTCAGCCAGCCACTTATTCAGCAGCTAGCCATCTATCCGCCAATCGCTAGCCGTTATTCGCTAGTCGTCAGGAAGTCTTCCAATTGCTGCTTCGACTCAAAGCGATCACTAACAATGGGAACTTCTACGCGAGTTTCATTGAAATACTCATTCGGGCGAGGCGTTCCAAATGCGTCGTATGCCAAGCCAGTGCTGACAAAAAGCCAGCCAGCCACAAACAACGCTGGGATCGTAATTCCGTGGATTACCCAATATCGGACACTAGTGACAATATCCGAAAAGGGCCGTTCTCCTGTACTTCCAGCCATACCTTAAAGATTCCAAATAGAAAAGACAGTCGGGGTAGTTTCGGAATCCAAGAAATATAGCCGGGCGGAGTTCGCCAAATAGCCAAGCTTCATGAATTCCATAAACAATATGATACAAAACTCAGGAAAAACTCAACCAGAAAAATAAAAAATCCCGCTAACTTGGGATTTGTTGAAGGCAAAAACTGAGAAATACGTTTGCGAAACATTGCAGACGCACCGTCACGGCACGCCTGCATGGGCGGGGATTAGATCCTATCGGGCTTGAAGCCTGACCCTGGCTAAGTTCGGCTCCTAGGCTGCTTCAGTTGCCTCTTCTGCTGCCTCAGCTGCCGCACCAGCGGAAGCAATTTGGGGGTCATAGCGCAACACAATGCCGTCCTGCCCCAGGATGAAGCCCTTCTCCGGTGAGAAGAATTGGATTTGATACAGGTTCGACGGAATTGCCTCAATCTCCCGGTCCTTCTCCCAATTTAGACCGCCATCGAAGCTGACCAGCAGGTTGCCGCTGCCGCCCGAGAGCCACACTTCATCATCGGTGCGGTAGGTCATATCCAAGAATCCCCAGCTCGTCTCGTATTCCGGCGTGATGGGTTCTAGCCACTCGCCTTCGTTTTCTAAGTCGGAGAACTGTAGCTGTCCACCCCGCTCAATCATCCAAAGCTGACCTTTCGGCGTAAAGCCCATGGCTTCTAGGCGGCGGGAGCTGTTGCGGTTGATGGGCTGCCAGGTTTGCTGACCAGGAGTCCAGGTGGAGTAGTAGTTACCCTTTGCTGAGACGGAAACGTAGCTGCCGTTAGGAGCATAGCGGTTTAGGCTTCGGACCACACCGACGGCTCCTTCCACAGCAGCTTTCCAGTTACGACCGCCGTCGCGGGTGCGGTAGATCGCGCCAATATCCGTTGCCATCTCGGCGCGATCAGGACCAGCGGCAACGACATTGAGAGGGTTACCAGGGAGCTTGGCGCTGAGGGGAATTTCAGACCAGTGCTCACCGTTGTCGGTGGTGTGCAGCATTAGGGACGGCTTACCGACGACCCAGCCTTCGTCACCGTAGAAATCGACGGAGAAGAGGTTGTAAGGCAACTCCCCAAGGTCTAGCTCCAAAGGCTCCCAGGTGTCGCCGCCATCGGTGCTTTTAAGGATTGTGCTTTCCTTGCCAACCATCCAGCCAGTTTTGCCGTCATCGCTGAAGGTGATGTCCAGGATGGTGTTTTCTGTGGGGAGGTCGATCGCCTTCCACGGGTTATAGGACAGGGATGCTAGGGTGCTGCAACTGACGCAGAGCCAGGCGATCGCCCCGAGAGCAACCATCCTTTTAAAACAATTTGCCAACCAATTCGCCATAGTTCTGAAATCGAGACGTCTAAAAATTGCAACTAAGTGCCACGCAAAATGCCGCACAAATTAAGTGTCAGCGGAACTTTGTCCAAACTGCCTATTCTGGCTGAAGGTCAAATTACTGTAAGCCGTAAAGACTCAACATTAGCGCCAGGGCGGCCGCTAGGGAACCGAAAATCAATAAATTCTTTGCGGCGGGGGACAGGGTGTTAACGCCCATGCCGTAGCCGAGGTTCTCATCGAAGCCCGACGGTTGACCACCAGGTCCGATATTGACGAAGGAGGATTTCTTGGTGCCGCAGACCGCACAACGCCAATCGGCGGAGATGTTCACAAAGGCGGTGTCTTTCGGGATTTTCCCTTGGCTGTCTCCCAATTGGGGCTCATAGATATAGCCGCAGGCTTTGCACTCGTAGCGGTTGAGCGCGGGAGAAAGTACCGGCTCATTGGTAGAGAGAATGGGCTGAGGTCCAGTGTATTTGGGCTTAGCATTATCAGGTTGAGATTCACCACTCTGGGGAAGGTCGAGCAAGGCTTCCTCAAGGCCGGCCTTCAAATCAGGCGCGGCACCAGCGGCTCCATTGGTGCTGGTGTCGTCGGATGGGGATTGTGAATTGACTGGAGGGTCGGCGTCTGGCTGAGTCATGGGACGAGGGGATGATAGAAAAGGCGTTTGCTTAAATAAGCTTGGGCAATGGGACGTGTAAACATCCCGTAATAATTATTCCATAGCTATGAGGTCCATGACATAAGGCAATGTAAACCAGAGCCGCTCGCGATCGTGTCACAATAAGAGCACGCGTTTACGAAATATGAACAGAGAGAGGAACCGTTACGGCATCTTGTCATGAGATGGCGTCGGACGAAATCTGCTCAACCTGCTTAAGCACAAATACTCAAGCACACTGAACGCATCCCAGATCAGCGCATTTAGCGAACAAGGATAAGTTGTGTTTTCTCTCAAAGGCTACGAATATTTCCTCGGATTCCTGATTATCTGTTCCTTGGTGCCGGTCTTGGCGCTGGGAGCTTCTTGGGTGGTGCGATCGCGCGGCGTCGGCGTCGAGCGAGCCACGACCTACGAATCGGGGATGGAACCCATCGGCGGAGCTTGGATTCAGTTCAACATCCGCTATTACATGTTCGCTTTGGTATTCGTTGTTTTCGACGTGGAAACCGTCTTTCTGTACCCTTGGGCAGTTGCCTTCAATCAGTTGGGGCTGCTTGCCTTTGTTGAGGCGCTAATCTTTATTGCAATCCTCGTGGTTGCATTGGTTTATGCATGGCGAAAAGGAGCTTTGGAATGGTCATGAGTAGGAATGCGCCGACCAGCGCAGACGATCTAATGAATCCGGTGGGTCGCCCGACGGTAACTCAGGACCTATCGGAAAACGTTATTTTGACCTCGGTTGACGACCTGTACAACTGGGCAAAGCTATCGAGCCTGTGGCCCATGCTGTACGGGACAGCCTGCTGCTTTATTGAGTTTGCGGCGTTGATTGGGTCCCGTTTTGATTTTGACCGGTATGGCTTGGTGCCTCGTTCTAGCCCGCGTCAGTCGGACCTGTTGATTACGGCGGGCACGGTGACTATGAAGATGGCTCCGGCGCTGGTTCGCTTGTATGAGCAGATGCCTGAGCCTCGCTACGTGATTGCCATGGGCGCTTGTACCATTACCGGCGGGATGTTCAGTATTGACTCTCCTTCGGCAGTTCGCGGTGTGGATAAGCTGATTCCGGTGGATGTGTATCTGCCCGGCTGCCCTCCCCGTCCTGAGGCGATCGTGGATGCGGTAATCAAGCTGCGTAAAAAGGTGTCCAATGAGGCGCTGTCGGAGCGGGGCAATTTGATTCAGACCAATCGCTTCCATACGGTTTCCCACGATATGAAGGTGGTGGATCCGATTTTGGATGGTCGGTATCTATCGACGGGTACTCGCAATGCACCGCCTAAGCAGATTGCTGAGGCGATCGGAATGCCCATTCCTCCGGCGCTTCAGGCGGAGCAGGCTCAGAGAGAAATGGTAGAAGCGAAGGGGAAGGCGTAAGTGGCTGACGAGAAGACAACGAAGCCTGCTGCGGAGCCAGAACAGGAGCAGGAAAACGCCTTAGTCGAACAGGCCAAGATATCCCAGTGGTTGACCAAGAATGGCTTTGGCCATGAGTTGGTGGAAATTGATGACACTGGGGTTGAGGTGTTGCAGGTCGATCGCCAGTTCCTGCTGCCCTTTTCGACGGCGCTGTATGCCTATGGCTTTAACTACATGCAGTGCCAGGGCGCATTTGACCTGGGTCCGGGTAAAGATTTGGTGAGCTTTTATCACCTGATCAAAGCCAAGGACAATGTCCACCAGCCGCAGGAAGTGCGCGTCAAAGTGAACGTGCCTCGGGATGATGCCAGAATTCCATCCGTTTATTGGATTTGGAAGGCGGCGGATTGGCAAGAGCGCGAGTCCTACGATATGTACGGCATTGTCTACGAAGGACATCCCAACCTGAAGCGCATTTTGATGCCGGAAGATTGGGTGGGTTGGCCCCTGCGTAAGGATTACATTTCTCCCGATTTCTTCGAGCTACAGGAAGCCTATTAAAGCTACTGTTGCTAGACTCAAAACCTGTTATCGCTGCTTAGGCGCTTCGATTTGGAAGCCTTGGGCAGCGATTTGTTTTTGGGCGATCGCCCCTTGCAGGAAATCTAAAAAGGCGATCGCTGCTGTTTGGTTTGGGCTATCGGCGATCGCCCCACCGGGATAAATAAATAATGGCTGAATGCAGCTTTTCCCCCACAATCTCCACCAAGTTCACCTGCTTAGCCTGGACCAAATCGGACGCATAAACCAACGCTGCCTCCGCATTGCCTGTGGCCACATAGGTCAAAACCTGGCGAGCATCCTTGCCATAAATTAACTTGCTTTTTAAGGGTTGGTACAGCTCCAAAGACCGCAAAA